>JAAHHL010000716.1 GCA_010672185.1 Caldora sp. SIO3E6
CAAGTCTCAAACAAAGCACCGGTGGTATAGTTATAGGTGAAGCGATCGCTTACGACAGCAATTTTCCCTAATCCCATTTTCCAAATTCAATTAATTCTGCTGTAGGGGCGGGTTTAGGGAAATGATTCCCCTTATAAAGAATAACCTCTGGATTCAAAACCCGCCCTCCGAGTCTCCCCCACTATTTGTAATAGATAGATTAGGGGCGCAAAGCTTGCGCCCTCACTAGATTGAGAACTGGAGTTTAGACTAGTTCCCGGTGCAAAACTCCAAAGACTGACAGTCCGCAAGATAAAAAATGAATCAATTAGGTCGATGGTGTCCCAAGAGTGCGTGCGAATGCAGGATTGCACTGCTCGCCACTGGGAAACGCTGCGCTAGATTGGGCGGGTTGAAGCACTCCCCAGTCCAGATACCGTACAAGGTGGCGAGACACAGTAGGGGAGCGCTTCAACCTCCGCTGCGCCGCCCAATCTTTCCCAGTTGTAGGAAAGGAGAAGAAAGACTCCTGGGGTATATCGAGGCTGGAATGAATCACTCGAAGAGAGTCTTATCCGTTACAAATATTCACCAAAACCGAAAAGTAAAAAGGGAGAAAATTCAAAAAGCCTAAATTTTCAGTAACTCCCTTAAATGAATACTAGCATAAATCAACTCACTGAATTTAGAACTAGAGCCTACAATTGTCTAGGATTTGCCAAAGATGCAGCCTTTGAACTATCCGATGCAGTCTTAACAACAAGAAATGCTACTTGCTTGGCAGATTTTGCTTTTTCTCCTTTGTTTAGACGCCAATGGTATTCAGTGTATGAATGTCTCCAGGATTGTCGCCCAAATGCCAACAAGTTAATGGAGTTATATCTCGAACAAATACCTGGTGATGAGGCAGAATATATTACAGTAGGAATAGATCATACTACCAGTCCAAGACCCCATTCTCCAACACTCAAAGAGCGTGGTTATCATCATCAACCATCAGCACACCGAAAAGTGACAATAGGACAAAGTTATAGTACGATAGCTTGGATACCAGAAGAAAAAGGAAGTTGGGCACTACCGTTAAGGCACGAAAGAATTACCAGTTTTGAAAAATCTATTAGTAAGGCAGCTTGGCAATTAAGGCAAGTAGCAAAAAAAGCAAATAAACCAGTTCTGGCCTTACTAGATAGCGAATATGGTAATGCTTCATGGGCAAATCAAACAGCAGATATTGAAGCAGATTGCTTAATTAGAATTCGCTCAAATTGCTGTTTATGGGCAGAACCGGGAAAATATAGTGGTCGAGGGAGACCAAGAAAGCATGGAGCTAAATTTAAGCTGAACGAGCAGTCAACTTGGTGGTCAGCTTGCGAAACGGTTCAGATACAAGACCCAAAATTAGGAGAAATCAAAGTAAGACGATGGTCACAATTACACTTTCGTAACTCTCCATCTATAGGTATGAACCTGATTTTAGTTGAGCGGATTGACCCCAATAAAAAAGGTTTATTACAAAAACCATTGTGGCTAGTCTTTATTGGCCAAAAAATGCCATCAATAGAAAAAATATGGTCAAAATATCTGAGGCGGTTTGCCGTTGACCATTGGTATCGATTCATTAAACAAAGATTACATTGGACATTACCAGCTTTAGGTACACCACATCAGTGTGAAAGGTGGAGCAACTTAATGCCATTAATGACTTGGCAACTGTGGTTAGCTAGAGATATTGTTAAAGAACACCATCTTCCCTGGCAAAAACCACAGTCTAATCTAACACCTGGAAGAGTTGCACAGTCGATGTTAGGACTTTTAGTGGAGATTGGCACTCCGGCACTTCCTCCCAAACCCCGTGGAAAATCTCCAGGATGGAAATCTGGAAAAAAAAGACGCAAACGTACTCGTTATCCTCTGGTAAAAAAAGGAAAAAGTACCTATAAAAAAACGAAAAATAAGAAGACTTAGACCAAATTCATCCCTCAATTTACTCAACTATAAGCCCAAAAAGAAGACTGGGCTATTTTGTCTTAGTCTAAACTCCAGAATTAAGAGCAACATTCTAGGGATTCAAAATTTGTGCTACTGTTAACGACAATTCTTTAAACTTAGGGGATCTGAGTTGCTCAAGAGCAGTAAATTCTGTGGTATCGTAGAAACCTTCAATAGATGAGAAATTAGGAAGCTAGGCATACAATCCTCAACTCAACCTACAAGTAATTCACATCGACCATGAATGTAATTGCACCACTGCTGAGCAAGCATGGCAATCTCTTGACTTTACTTCTCATTGAGCCATAAATTTGACAAACTCAGCTTCCATCGACTGAGCAAACGCAGGAGAGCTACTAATTCAGTAACGAAAGTGATATCAGTCTCTAAATCGATTCTAGGAACTATACACTCAATAAAACTCTTGTGGAACAGGCATCTTGCCTGTTATTTATCTTGCCTGTTATGTTAACTGTTTTTGGGAGAGCGATCGCGTCATTGTCTAGGTTATCGATAGGGCGGGTTTTGTATTCAGATTATCCTCAAATGGCCTTTCGGTGACCCTAAACCCGCCCCTACAGCACTCGGATTTTTTTATAGTTACCCAATTGTCTAACGTTTCCACCCATTCCTATTCGTAGGGGCGGGTTTAGGGACAATTTATACCACTTTACCTGAATATTCCGATCAAAACCCGCCCTACCGGCATCTCCGATTAACCGCAGCATTCCTCAATTAAATCAATAGTAGAATGGAAGAAAGTTGTTCACATCCGCAACACCGATGACCCCGCAGCAACTCCTCACCGAAGAAGCAGAAAACCTAGAACAGGTGACTGAGCTCGATATTAGTCACCTGGTAATCGAGGATGATACCCCAGTGGATAATTTTCAATCTGAAGAACAGCAAAGATTACTAGTTGAACCGTTATACAGTTCCCAAGCCCTACCCCGACCTTTTCTAGCTGCGGCTAATGTAGGATTGTTCTACGAACTCAAAGGAGACCCCATCGTTCCCGATATTATGCTCAGTTTGGGAGTTCAAAGAGCAGCTGACTATTCACAGCGTCAGAATAGATCTTACTTTGTCTGGGAATTCGGCAAAGTGCCAGAAGTCTGTATCGAAATTGTCTCCAATCAGGAAGGGGATGAACTGCTCCTGAGCAAGCAATCCCAGCGCAAGGGGAAGATTCGGACAAAACTAGATACTTATGCCCAAATAAAAATACCTTATTACGTAGTATTTGACCCATTGCAACAAATCCAAGGGAAAGAAGGGATGAATGGAGCCTTGTTGCGAGTGTGGACGATTTCTCCAGTGGGTTACACTGAACTGACATTAAATCGGCAAATCATCAATGCAGGAGAATCAGTCTGGCTAGAAGGAGTCGGTTTGGGAGTGATGTTGTGGGAAGGAGAATTTGAGGAAGATGTGAGTAGGTTGTGGTTGC
This sequence comes from Caldora sp. SIO3E6, assembly GCA_010672185.1. Taxonomy (GTDB): domain Bacteria; phylum Cyanobacteriota; class Cyanobacteriia; order Cyanobacteriales; family Coleofasciculaceae; genus Caldora. The sequence goes on from JAAHHL010000716.1 coordinate 3,419, forward strand.
GGTGGTGTGATCAAGAGGGTAAGCCGATACCTACAGGAGCAGAAGGTAGGGAGATAGAAAGGCAACGAGCCGATACACAGCAGCAGCAAGCTCAGATAGAGCGACAACGGGCTGAAATGGAGCGGCAGCAAGCCGAGATGGAGCGACAACGAGCCGAGAGATTAGCTCAAAAGTTACGAGAGATGGGAATTGATCCAGATCAGGTCTGATACCATAATCATCAGTTCTTCTTTGTTTCCCTATCTCCCATCTCCCCACCCTCCCCACACTTCCCACACTCCCTACCTTTTTTTCACTCACTTACCGGATTTGTTATCAATATTGGCTTTGGCATTTCTGCGCCACATCTCTGGCTTAATCCTTCTGAGAGCAGATGCCCGAAAGCGCTGATCCCACTCCTCATCAGAGATTTCTGCCAATTCCGTCAGAGTGGGAGTCACATTCTGTGGGTAAGGCTGAAATTCTGTCACATCGGTTTCTTGGGCAAAGCGTTGATTCCAAGGGCAAACATCCTGACAAATATCGCAACCGGCTACCCAACCTGCCAAATGGGTTTTGATTGAGTGGGGCAATTGTTCTGCCCGATTTTCGATTGTATGATAAGCAATACAGCGGTTGCTATCAACCACAAATGGTTTAGTAATTGCTCCTGTTGGACAAGCGTCTAAGCAGCGAGTGCAAGTTCCACAATGTTCTGTATGAGCCACATCTGCTGTTAAGGACAAGTTAGTTAAAACTTCCCCCAGAAATACCCAACTACCATATTCCCTAGTAATCAGGTTACCATTCTTGGCAATCCAACCAATCCCTGCTTGCTGAGCCCATACTTTATCTTGCACTGGTCCGGTATCGGCATAGTAACGAGCTTGGATATCTTCTCCTTGCTCTTGCAACCACCTGGTCAATGCCTTCAACTTTTTGTGCATTACTTTATGGTAATCTCGTCCCCAACTATAACGAGAGATTTTGGCATATTCGGTACA
>JAAHHL010000717.1 GCA_010672185.1 Caldora sp. SIO3E6
GCTGTAGTACTCGCCAAACATGCACGCTCTTCCGATCTTGCCACCCTCCATGACAGCCACCACGGAGTTTGTTGTACCTAGGTCAATGCCAACTACTTTGCCCATGCGTCCTTGTATCTCCTCTTGATGAATGCTGAATCTATTCTATCTTGAAGCACAAGGACACACTCAAACCTAAAACCTATCTTTGTGCTTGAGATTTGTACCTTAGTCGCCGTCGCTGAAGTGTTGCCTGACGGTGGGATTGGAGAGATACGACTTCAGCCTCATTACTTTCTCTGGCAACTCGAATGAGTATCCCGGCGGAGAACAAACTAGCAATCATTGAACTGCCGCCATAACTAAAGAAAGGAAGAGGCAAACCTGTAGTTGGTAGAACTCCAGTAGCTACGCCGATATGTAAGATAGACTGTCCCACAATCAAAATCATTGTCCCAATTGCCACCAGTCGATAAATTTTGTTTCGTGCCTTTATTGCCACAATCACTGCTAAGCTTGTATAAGCTATCAGCATTAGCAATAGCAGAATACTGCCGACGAAGCCAAATTCTTCGGCAAATACAGAAAAAATAAAATCTGTATATGGAATTGGTAAATAAAATTGCTTTTGTTGCCCTAAACCAAAACCGGCCCCCCAAGTACCTCCAGAGCCAACAGCAAGTAGACTTTGAATCAGCTGGTATCCATCGTTTAAGGGGTCAGCCCAAGGATTGAGAAATGACATTACCCGACGCCGTTGGTACTCTTTCACACTGATACTGACCACCGCCAGTAGAACACCACCCAATGCTGTTCCTCCCAGTTGAGTCAAAGGCAATCCTGCTGACAATGCCACTAGCCATAAAGTCATGCCGCACAGAGCTGTTGTACTTAGATTTGGCTGTAGTAAAATTCCTAGAAGTACCAGGGCAAAAATCCCTAACCAAAGCCAGCGAGATCTGACTGGTAGTCCCTGCCATTGTCCAAATAATCGAGCACTTTGTAGTACCAGAAAGGGCTTAATTAACTCAGAGGGCTGAAGTAGGGGCACAGGACCTAGGGATAGCCAACGAGTTGCACCGTTGACTGTAGTTCCCACCCCAGGAATTAAAGTTAATAAAATAAACGCTAATAACAGGAGTAACAACCAATGAGCAATTCCCAACAGATAGCGTAGGGGCGATCGCACAATTAGATTAAATCCAATCCAGCCCAATGCCAACCAGATTAGCTGTCGCTTAAAGTAATAGAGTCCATCTCCCAGCTCAACATCAGCAACTGGGTATGATGCTGAGAACAAAACTGCCAAACCGACAAACAGCCATACCAAAGTTAACCACCGCAGTAGGCGAGCTTCCATAGCCCACTCCTTGGGGTTAGGATTAACCAATAGAATCAGGTTGCGTAGAACCACTAACAATTAATCACAGAACAACAATACAAAGCCATAACCACCTCAAAACAGGTTTGTAAAGAAATGGAGGATATCTAATCTAACAGGTAAAGTTGCCCGAAAACATCCCCGATGCTATGGATTTTACAGTAATTTCCCAAGAAAAAAAGGGTCACCAAGACCCCTTCACATTTTTGGATAAGAAGCTGTTGGCTTTCCCATTAAAGCAGTCCAGTATTTGCACCTTGCTGACCAGTAGCTAGCTGAACATTGAGAATTTTGCCACCCATCTTCATAATTCGCTGTTGCTCACGGAACCAGTTGTCATAGGGAACCAGTTTGGTGAAATAGGTATTTTGTAACTCCCTTTGTGTCCTGATTCTGGTTTGGCTAGGAACACAGGCAGTCACTTTAAACATACGCATGGGTTTATTTCTCCTGAATTGAGTTAAAAATTTTTGAAGAAAAAATTACTGTTTTTGAAGCGAGCAACTAAAGTAACGAGTTAAATGCTCTGTTCTCTATATTTTCAGTCTTGGCAGGGCACTATCATCAGGTGTGGTGAAACTTAATTTTTCCAGTTTATAGGGCAACTGTAAAACTTTTCTACCATTTTTCTCTTGTCTCCTTGCCAAGGTTAGGGAGTCGATCGTCAATACTAGATTGTTAAAACTCATCTAGCTTGCACTTTAGGCTAAGTGAGACTCGCCTCTAACCAGCTAGCACTCACGATTGACTTCCCAGACCTTTCTAAAACAACCAACTACAAGGTCAGAATTGAGGTCAAAGAGCTTACCCTAGCTCAAACCAGAACAAATGTAGTCAAAATAGACGCCCATTTCCTTGCCAGCATCAGCACCTACAAGGCTAGCAGTAGCTTCTTTCATTGCTTGAATAGAATTTACGGTGTTGCCAATGGGAACACCCAAAGAGTTGTAGGTTTCTTTCAATCCGTTGAGTACCCGCTCATCAAGGATAGATGGATCACCAGCTAACATTGCATAGGTAGCATAGCGCAAGAAATAGTCCATGTCACGAATACAAGCAGCATAGCGGCGAGTGGTGTACATATTGCCACCTGGCAGAGTGCTAGCTGAGTACAACAAAGATTTGGCAACTGCTTCCTTAACAATGGTGGAAGCATTAGCGCTGATAGCCGTTGCTGCACGTACTCGCAGTTCACCAGTCTGGAAATAGCCCTTGAGCTTCTCCATAGCGTCAGTATCTAAGTACTTGCCCTGGACATCAGAAGAATTGATAACAGCAGTAATTGCGTCTTGCATAATTCCCTTTCCTTACTTCACTTAGTCTTTTAAATTTGAGCTACAGACTCGATCTCCTGAGCCTACAGCAATCCTCCAACTACGTAGTCGAAGTATGTAGAAGCTTCTGATGCATCGTCTCCGGACATCATGCCAATAGCTACAGCTTTCATGCAACGGACGCTTTCAGCAACAGCATCAATGGAGGTGCCTAGAGACTTGTACATTTCTTTTGCACCAACTAAACCAATTTCTTCAATTGGTGTGACATCGCCAGATACGATTCCATAGGTAACCAGGCGTAGGTAATAGTCCATGTCTCGCAGGCAAGTGGCAGTCATTTCCTCTCCGTAGGCGTTGCCACCAGGAGAAACCACATCAGGACGCTTCTGGAACAGCTGGTCTCCTGCTTCTTTAACAATACGCTCACGGGAGTCTGTCAGGACTTGGGCAATGCGCAGGCGAGCTTCACCAGAAGTGACAAAGTCTTTAATTCTGCTTAATTCGCCAGGGCTGAGATAGCGTGCCTCGGCGTCGGCATTCACGATTGATTTCGTGACAATACTCATCTATGGATCCCTCCAAAAAAATCTAACCAGGTGTGAATAAAGCTGGTATTCAAATTACACAGATTGCTGAACCACTTGTGCCTAATGTGCTAGATTTCCAGACTTTTTATTGCTGAAGCTCCTAAAAATCAAGTATCCCAAGTAGTCTTGGGATAACTTAGAGTTATCAGTGAGACATTAGGCAAGGGTTACAGCTACCTTCCGCAAACATTCTGCGATAGAATGTTCACTTTATTCCTATCTTCGCAATATTTTGTAACATTTCTACTCAGATTTGAGGGAAAATGTTAACTCATCCCCCGGGAAAAATCACGGGGGATAAGGTTAACTGTTATCTCTAATCCCTAGCCTTACCCAAGTAGTTACTTACCTTAAGGTAAGGGACACGTTGATAGGGAACTACGCTCTCACCGAAGAAACGACTATATTCTGAAGTCGCAATAATCGCTGCTACGGTCGCCTTCAGTCCCTGTTCAGTCAATAGTTTATTGTAGGTTTGAGTCTCTGTCTCAGTATTAGGAGTACGTCCTAATAAATGCCGGAATAAGAGTTCAACAACCTTCTTACTGGGATAGGACAAGTAGAAACGCTGATAATAGAGGTCAGAACTTGCCAAGGCTTGGACAAACTCCCGCACAGAAATTTTACCTTGGCGGAGTTGGTTATCCAGCTCAGGACACTGATACTCTTGGAGAACCTCATGACTAGAGATATCCATTATCTGGGAATAAATCGCCTCAATTACCAGTTCGATTTCGGTTTGGCTTGCTCCTGAGTTCAAGCGGAAAATCTTGGCTGGTTTGCGGCGAGTAGAGTCAGATACTTCTACTGAATTCCCATTGCTATTGGTAAAGGAGCGACCCAGGGTAACAAAATCTGGGGTTTTCGTTGACTCCTGCCGTTCTTGTGCCTGGAGATCAGCGATCGCTTTTCCTGTCAGGGGTAATTTAGCCGCATCCATCCGAGATATCACCGGTTCAAAGCTGGGAACCACCACCTCATTATCCTGCTTGGTCTGCTTATTATATAGCCTTTGGGTATTGGGGAAGTTAGCAGCGGGTAAAGTCGGGAAGCGCCGATAAGGCACTACATCTTCATTAAACGCCTGGAGATATTCCATGCCATTAACCATAGCTCCGATAAAGCTACGGATGCCCTCAGTCGCTAGAATTTGATTATACTTTTGGATTTCTT
>JAAHHL010000718.1 GCA_010672185.1 Caldora sp. SIO3E6
TTGTACTCTAAGTTCTCGCATATGCGAATAACGTGAACCCTTAATACCTGAACTGTAAGGAAAGAAAAGATTTGTTCCTTTTTCTTGGAGCAAATTCACCATAGAATTAACAGAGTCTTGGGTTGCTTGAACAAGTGTTATCCACCATTGCTCGAACTCTTCTGTCCATTCAACTTTCCATGCATCCCCAAACGACGTAATAGTGCGCTCAATAAATTCAGTACTAGCAATTGAATTTGTTTCTTCAATTGACCGAGGCTTAATCTCAATTTTCAATTGCTCTTTAGCCATTTCAAGAAAATGTTGGGTTCGATACATCCAAAATGGTTGCTTCACCCACTCTTGAAACTCACGCCTCAGTTCCCATCGTGGAGAAACAATTTCTCCACTTTTTTTAATCCACCAATCTTCTTTTTTTTCTCCTGTTACAAAAATTATCGAACAAGATCCAGCCTTGGCAAAATCTAATATTTGTTTCCAAAGTATAAAGTCGCCGTACTTCCGTTCATCATTTTTTTCTTTTTCATCTTTAAATCCTGGAGGTATTTGTTTGCTATACCTCTCAGCACCTTCCTTATGTAGCTCGAACAAACGCTCTCGATTATAAGGTCTACCAACTTTACCCTCAAATAATGAAAGTAATTTTTCTAGGATGTAATCCTGCTTTGGATCGAGCGGCGAATGATTTTTATAAAGCTCTTCTACTTTTTCTCTGAAACATTTCTCCACATTATCAATTGCAGAGAAATATGCATTTTGCTCGTCATATAGAAACTCTATTTCAGAAGCCACAATCCTTCCTGCTTCATTAAAAATCTTTTTAAGATGCTTAAAATTTTTTCGTTCATTGTTCCATTCTTCAAGTCCAGACAAAACTTTCTCAAAGGACTTTGCTTCTAACTCAATGATCTCTTCTCTATGATTGATGAATTCACTAGCAACTTGGTACGGCAGCCAAATTCTATCTTGAAGATGTTCAAGTACTCGTAGAAAATCTTCTGATGTGGAACGAGATACTCGGTATAAATCTAGAAGAGAGTTGGTATCAAAGACAAAAATAGCGTTTTCCCAGAGTTCGGTAAAGTAAGCATTTGATGGAGGAAGTCTCCAAGAAAATAGATTTCTCATAGTTTCTCAATTCTTTGGGTCGCCTAGCTCATTTAGTAAAAACTGCTGAGTATACAGTGAAATAGTTTATATACGTACAATTTATCTATTATTAATTATGTTATCAAAAAATAATTGCAACTGCAACTAATAAAGACGAGTATATTGGCAGGATGCCAGCACTACATAGCCGACTTGAAAGGTATGGGACTCTACTGTAAATTTCATTAGTTTCAATCTATTACTATCCACATAATTTACTCTTCAAACCTAACACCTACAACCTACCACCTAACACCTAATTTCACAGCTGCAAAGCTTGAGTTGCTGCTTTAATCAACTGATAATAAGGCGGTTTGGTTACATCCACTTTCCTCGCATCTTCCCGCTTCATACCCAAAAGACCAGTTCTTTGCCCTTTCTGAATAGCAAGAACTTTTCCTTGAGGATTCCTAATTCTTAATTCATTGAGAGATTCTACTAAACTACAGGTATAACGGCGTTGATTGTAGTAAAACTCTGTGGTTTTCGGAGAAGTTACAGAAGGCAGTGGGGACTCAGGTAAACGGATACCAATGACTTCCAACTCAATACCAGTACCACCATTGAAAGTATTTTCTCGCAGTTTGTAAGCAATATCTACCATTGTCGGTAGAGGATAGTATTCACCCCAGCGCCAAGCAATACCTTTGATTCTCTTAGCCTGGTTACCTTGACTAACAGTCAGCTTTAGGTGTCCATTACCTACAATTCTTTGCTCAACTATCCTAACATTGGGTGTCCAGAAGACAGGGTCAGGATTACCGATACCACAGGGGTGGAGTAGGTCGATTTGCTGGTACAATTTAACACTAATTTGCTGGAAGTCGATGGCAGTATCAATAACAACCAGTGGCTTAAGATGTTCTGGTTGCAAACATTCATGGGCAAAATCGCTGAGAGTTTGTTGAAAAGCTGCTAAATTCTCTGTTGCTAAAGAAAATCCCCCAGCCGCCTTATGTCCGCCAAATTTTCCAAGTAAATCTTGACAGGAGAGCAAAGCCTCAAAGACGGAAAATTCTGGTATACCTCGTGCTGAACCTCGGATATGTTCTTGCTCATCTCCTTCATAAGTACCAATAAATACCGGTACTCCATAACGTTCTACTAGTCGGGAGGCAACTATGCCAATAACACCGTGATGCCAATCCGGTTGCACTACTACTAAGACTCGCTCCTCTTGCCAAGGTAACTGACTCTGTTCGATAAAAGCGATCGCATCTTCTTCGATTTGGGCACAGAGTTGCTGACGTTGTTGATTGATTTGCTCACACTGCATCGCTTTTTCCAATGCTACCCCTTGATCCGTGGTTGTCAGCAGTTCAATAACAATTTGGGGGTCGGAAATCCTACCAATGGCATTAATCCTTGGTCCTAGTTTAAAGCCAATGTCCTCTGGTTTAAGAGCTTTTTGGTCTTCCTTGACTCCTGACATTTGAATTAAAGCTTGAATCCCGGTTAGTTGAGACTGGGGTAACTGCCTTAAGCCTCGCTTTAACCAGCGCCGATTAATGCCGGTTAAGGAGGCTAAATCAGCAATAGTCCCTAAAGTAAATAGTTCTAATAACTGAGCAGTCAATCCCTGAAGCTTATCTAGTTCTTGACCCAGGGAAACGGCTAAAATATAGGCTACTCCCACCCCGGCAATTCCTCGGTAAGGGGAAGATTCCGGGAGCATTTTCGGGTTGAGGATCGCATCAGCCTCTGGCAGGTCTGGCGGCAAGTCATGGTGATCGGTAATAATGACAGTGAGACCCAATTCCACTGCTGTGGCGATCGCTTCGTGGGCAGAAATACCATTGTCTACTGTTAAAATTAGCCCTACACCTTCGGCAGCAAACTCTTCCACAATCCGCCGATTGATACCGTAACCATCCTGCATCCGGCTGGGAATGGCATAGTCTACATCTGCACCAAACCAACGTAAGGCTCTGAGTAACAAGGCGGTACTAGTCATACCATCGGCATCATAGTCCCCACAGATAGCAATTTTAGTTTGCTCAGCGATCGCTTCTGTCAGCATCTCCACACTGATGGCCAAGTCAGTAAATTCATCCATCGGTGGAGGCATTACTTGGGATTCGGGATGCAAATAAACTTCGGACTGCTCTGCTGTCTCAATACCCCGGTTAATCAGTACCTGAGCCAACAGGGGAGAAAGTCCGGTTCCCTGGGATAGTTGGTTTGCTAGTTCTGTTTGTGCCGGTGGTATCTGCCACCGCTGATCCGGTAATTGCTTCGAGACTTTGGAAGAATCAGGTGATGGTAAATCTTGCACAAGGGGTGGCAGTTCAACAACAACAGCCTATCGTAGCAGTTATTGGTGCTTAGCTGGCAATTTGCGATCGCGCTATTTAGGCTTTTTCTGGGAAATTTGTTGTTGGTTGTAATTTTGATGGTTTTTTGCTATTATTTGAATAATGGAATAGGTGTGCGCCTGTAATTGCTGGTTGTCCTTGCTAAAGATCTGGTTTCTGGGACTATATAACCACAAAGGCACAAAGAGCACAAAGAAACGATAGCAGGCGATCGATTTGCATAGGCTACGCTACACCAAACCCTGTATATTCTCTAACATCACTCGGCTGAAGCCCCAGAATAATATCTTCCTTGGCAACCCCCATCGCTACTAATGCTTCAGCTACTCGCTTGTCAGTTTGATTGCGTTGAATCCAAATTTTGCCTTCCTTAATCTCCAAATGGAAGACGCAATTATAGACACGGCGATGCCCATCCCATCCCAAATCTACCAAAAGATAGCGATCGTGCTCTTGATCAAAAATAGTTTGCACTTCGATGTTTCCATTAATCGGTTTTACTTGACTCTCCTCTACAAGCCAGGTTTGAATCAAAGCGCGATAATCGGTTACTTGTACCATTTCAGAATTACCTCCTCCTCTGGATGGTAAACGATTAGATTAACTTGGTACTGCCGGATTGATGCTTGTGGTAAATCCCGCCAGAAAAAGGATTCGTAGGCAGCAAGGGGAACAGCGAGATAAAGTATTCGCTCAGGTTCACTTTTTTCTAACGCTAAACGATAGTTCAAAAATTGCCCTAAAGCTGCATGAAAATCATAAAGGGCGGATTCACCCAAGAAACTCTTAATTTCGACAGCAATTTTTTTATCTGCCTTTTCTGCACCTAAAATTTGCTCTGCCCCTAAGTCAATTTCAACGACATCATCTTCCCCAAACTCAATTCTAAGAGGGTCGTGTGTAATTGTCCATTGCTCTTTTTGCAAACCT
>JAAHHL010000719.1 GCA_010672185.1 Caldora sp. SIO3E6
ATTGCCTTGCTCAAACTTGTGGGTCTTCCGTAGTTGGTGTGCTAAATTATTAGTTTGAATTGGCAAAGTATTAACAGCGATAGCCTTAGCCATTTATTACCAAATTTCAAGGAGTTTTGAGTTACTTAGGTGCCACAGCCTTTGTGTGGCAAGCTTTATGAGCTATTAAATCTGATAGTTTAGCACACTAAGTACGGAAGACCCGAATTAATGGGGAAATATGGGCTGCCTGTTCCACTGTCCTATGGAATCTTCAAAACCTTTGCCGAAATTCCTTTGGCTAATCTCAAGTTTCCTGTAGTAGCTAAACCCAATTCTGGTTGTTTGAGCAGAAACGTTTTTACCAATTTACAGACTGTTGAGCAACTCAAGCAAGCTGCTAGTCTGATTGAAGCAAATGGAGATATTCTTAAACTCGAATCTCACATTCCTGGGCGCGACTATCGAGTCTTGATGGTTAATCATCAGTATGCGGGTTGTGTGGAACGACGGCCTGCTAATGTCCTTGGTCTCAGGGGGTGACAAGCAGGGCTGTTTCATTCGATCAAGATGTACTTTTGTCAATGCCCTAAACACTCATTTTTGCTGCCAATTTCTTGTTTACCTGGTCAAAATTGTCAATCTGCGGGTCGAAATTCATTGATTTTCCCCTTGACAATTTACGCTTCCCTGGGAATGAAACAGCCCTGCCTTTCCAAGGGGGATTTAGGGGGATCAAGATGTAAATTGCTACAATTATTACTCTTGCTGAAACTCAATATGAAAAGCGATGACCAAATCATTTGATATGACTAGTTTCTGGCTTTTTTTTGGACTGAAGTCCTACTACTGCTTATAACAAACCCCATCTTCGACTCTATCCATTGCCGCTAACTGCGGAGCATTACCCAGCAAAATCCTACCATCAGCGGTTGCCAGCATACCCTGTGCTTCCATCACCGGATCACCTAATTGCCAACTAGGGATTGGTAAAGTAGGACTAGCTTCTGAGGTTCCCGTTGCCTCACTAATCGGCTGTACTCCCCTGATACGATACTGACTGCTAAAAGCATTGTTGGGAGTAGGAGGTAAACCGCCAGTACCGGTAACAGTGAAACTACCCTGCTCTATTTTAGAATCTGTTAGACAACTGTTCGCGATCGCTTGTTCAGGATCGATGAAATTTTCTGAGAGTCGGGCGAGGTGATGTTGTAGAAAAGAGGAATCTGGTATAGTAATCGTACCAGTAAGGTCAGTGTTAGGATTTTGGGAGATAGCTGAGATATCCACACGACCATTGCCGCGAAACTGGTCAAAGTTGCCTGGATTGGAACCAACTGTAGAAGTTTGACCACTAGTAAACAGGTTAGCTAAGAAGGCTTCGGAATTAATGGTGATATTGCCTCCTGCACCTTGATCCGCATTAGCTAGGATATCGCTATCTTCTAGGGCAAGAAAGGTAGAGGAGTTAATCGCGATCGTACCACCGCCGCCAGTACCATCAAATACACTACTGCTAATCAAACTGTTATGGCGCAGACGGATATTGTTGGCATCGATAGTAATATCACCGCCTCCAGCTTGAGTCGATTCCGCAGTGATAGCACCTTGGTTGAGCAGTAGGTTTTGGGCAGTAATAGAGATATTTCCCGCCTTGCCTGCCCCTAGGGAACTTGTACCAATATTACTGTTGTCTAAAGTCAGGGAGCGAACATTGAGTCTAATTTCTCCTGCATTGCCCGTACTATTACTTCTAGCATTGCTGGCAAATTCACTATCTTTTAGCAGCACCTCATCAGCATTGATGGTGATAACTCCGGCATTGCCTGCACCTTCAGTATTAGTACTCATATCGGCTACCTCATCCATCAACAACCTGCCAACATTGATGATAATTTCTCCTGCATTGCCATCACTGAAGGCTTCGCCACCAAAACCACTATCCCGCATCAGCAACTCGACCGCATTGATGATGATACGCCCACCATTACCTTTAGCATTAGTATTAGTACCAACACCGCTTTGCTCCATCACCAACCTGTCAGCATAGATGGTTATTTCCCCTGCATTACCATCGCTGAAGGCATTGCTACCAAAACCACTCTGTTGCAGTGACATCTCTTGGGTATAAATCGTAATGCGTCCCCCATTACCTGCACCAGTAGTATTAGTACCAGCACCACTGCTGTCGGCTGCCAAAAATCTGCCAGCCTGGATGGTAATTTCCCCCGCATTGCCATCGCTGAAGGTATCACTACCGAAACCACTGCTATCTTGAATCGAGAGCAATCCCTCCACTGTAATCTTGAGTTGTCCACCAATACCGGAACCGTTAGTATTAGTACCAGCACCACTGCCATTGGTTGCTACTAAAGAGTCGGCAATAATCGTAATTGCTCCAGCATTACCCGTACTACCAACTTCCGTACCACTGTTGATATCGCTGTTATTGACTAAGGAGATAGAGCTAGCACTTACTTCGATTCTTCCAGCATTGCCATCACTACTGGTATTACTATTAATTTGAGAGTTGTTGAGCAAGGAAAGGGAGTTAGCGGCAGCGAGGGTAATGGCACCACCATCGTTACTTCCCGTTGTATCGCTAGCAATAGTAGTTCCTTCTAACAAAATTGAATCACCAGCGATCGCAACTTGTCCACTGTTGGCTTGAATTACTCCATTAGTCATAACCACATCGCCGCCACCGACATTATCACTATCTGCTGTCAGGAATAAATTAAGAGCATCACTATTCGAGGTAATCTCAACACCGCTGTTAACAATAATGTCATTTGCTGCCGCCAGGGTCAGGGTTGCTACACCACCAGCAGTTTTGCTAATGCTATCGGCAACAGTAATATTACCTTTCTGAGTACCAGTGCTTCCTGTTGTAATGGTGACATTGGTGCCAGCATTCAGCTGAGTTACAATATCTTGGGTGTTTACTACCGCATTGTCAGCTCCAGGAGTGAAAACGTTGGGGTTGGTATTATTAAAAGTGCCATTCGCCGTAGCTGTATTCTGGATGGTAATATTGCGGGGGTCGATTAACCAGGTTCCAGGGAAGCCATTAGTTGCAGTCGCATTTACTTGAATGCCTGAGACATCCAAAAAAGTCAACCCAGAGGTTTCGATAAGTCCACCATTACCAGCTTCTCTACCACCCTGTGTACTGAATTTACCATAGGCACGGGTGGATTGATTAGCCCAAACGACAATTAAACCACCATCACCAGTATTAACCGCATCTGCATTAATAGTCACTTCAGGAGCAACATAGGTAGCTTCAGCACGAGGTAATGTTCCTTGACCTTGGTAATTGCCACCAATTAATACCGTACCACCACCAGCATCACCGGAGGCATCAATCTGAGCACTCTCCCATAAACCAATTTTGTTGCCTAATACTTGTACTGTACCTCCAAGTTGTCCGTTTTCTCGATTAGAGGCATCAATGATACCGGAAATGGTAACAGTTCCTGTTGTTGGTTGTTGGTTGTTGGTTGTTGGTTGTTGGTTATTGGTTGTTTGTTGTTGCTTGTTAGACAAGGCAGCTACAGTAATTTGCCCTCCAGCTGCTCTCAGTTGTCCGCTATGATTAATAATACCCCCCGCCAGGGTCAAATTCTCTCCTGACGCCACTATCAAATTCCCGGCATTGACAATACCTGATTGATTAGCCACCTGATTAAAAAATAGAGCTCCCGGCTCAACGGCAAGTAAACTGCTCTTATGGGGTTCAGTAGCACTAAACAATCCCTGACTCCCCAGTTGAATGGCATCAGCAGTTGTGGCGAGAAATGAGCCATTAATATCTAAGGTAGCATTTTGACCGAAGAAAATACCGTTGGGGTTGAGTAAAAACAAATTGGCATCACCTAAAACCCCCAACCTACCCCAAATGTAAGACGGATTAGCGCCGGTAACACGAGAGAGAATGTTTTCTATTCCAGTAGGATTGGCAAAATACACCTCTCTTCCTGCACCAACATTGAATTCGAGAAAACTGTGGAACAAATTCTCCCCTCTGATTGCTCCACCATTAATTTGCTCATCAAGTTGGTTAAGCGGCTCAACTACAGAACTTTCCCTTCCGAGACTGTTATCTGGCATCAGTTGAGCTAAAGCACTCTTAACCGTTAGCAGCGACAGTACTAACGGAAAACCTGACAAGATGCGAGCAAGGTAAATCATTGCAAACTCAAAACTAGGGAATCTTGACTATGGCAGAAGCCCCCTTTTGCTTGTTCTATGGATATCCTATGGGGATAGTGAAACTTCAGTGTATCAAAAGCGAGACCGTCAGGTAGCAGCTTGGGCAGTTGATGAGCAAAAATTACAGTAGCGCAAAAATTACAGTAGCGATCGCTCACTCCCTAAAAATTTATTCCGTGAATAAACCAAGTGTACCCA
>JAAHHL010000072.1 GCA_010672185.1 Caldora sp. SIO3E6
GAACTTACCGTTTAAAACTAAAGTCCGACGCTCTTCCGATCTGAGGAAAGCAAACTAGTTTCTCACCTTCTTTCTATACATGGTATTTTTACCCTGTTGCCTGTTGCCTACTATTGCAGTCAATCAATCAATGACGGATAAACTCTCTCTCCGCGTCACCGCGTCACCGCGTCACCGCGTCCTCTTCCACCTGGCAAAATTGCTCTGACAGACTACTAGTGCAGTTGCAGGTGCTTTGGCTTTGTATGCATATGAACTGTATCCACAAACCGAGCTGTTTGGGACTGACTGGAAATTACCAAACTCTGAGTCCTGGCACCACCAGGGAAGAAGCGGACTCCCTCCATCAGGGTTCCAGGGGTAATACCACAAGCGGCAAACAGCACTGTCTCGCCACAGGCTAGTTCCTCAGCTTTGTAGACTTTGTCAGGATCCTTAATCCCCATTTCTTTAAGTCGTCCAATATTGCTCTCTTTGCTTTCCCCAATCAAGCCAGTTTTCACGATCGCAGGATCATAGATGAGCTGACCCTGGAAATGTCCACCCAAGCAACGCATTGCTGCTGCGGAGATTACCCCTTCTGGAGCAGCACCAATACCCATCAGAGCGTGGATATTGGTTCCATCAAAGGCACAGGAGATAGCAGCGGAAACATCTCCGTCACTAATCAGTCGTACCCTGGCACCAGCGTCACGGATTTCTTTAATCAGTTCGTTGTGGCGATCGCGTTTCATCACCACTACCACCAACTCTTCAATCGAGCGCTCTAGACACTCCGAGAGAATTTGCAAGTTTTCGGTTGCTGACTTGTTGATATCCACATGATTCTGAGCAGCCGGTGGTGCTGCCAACTTCTTCATGTAAAAATCAGGAGCAGCAAACAAACCTCCCTTCTCTGAAATTGCCAGTACTGCCATAGAACCTGGTTGTCCGTAGGCTACCAAGTTAGTACCTTCGCAGGGGTCAACAGCAATGTCAATCTCTACTAATTCATCTGGATTGCAGTAAGTTTTAGCATCCTCTTGGGTACAAATACCTACTTCTTCACCGATATAGAGCATTGGGGCATCATCTCGTTCCCCTTCTCCAATCACAATACGACCGCGCATGTAGATTTTGTTCATCCGCTCCCGCATTGCTTCTACTGCCACCTGATCGGCAGTATTTTTCTCGCCTTTGCCCATCCATTTGGCTGAGGCAACCGCAGCTTGTTCAACAACTTCAATAATCTCTAGACCTAGTGTGTTTTCCACGACACCCGTTCTCCAAATAGCTTGATTTTGCGAGGTTTCATGTATCTCTTCCAGTTTTCAAGTCTATCAGACACAGGGATCACCTCGAAATCTAGTCGGCTATCGGTTTATGTTAAGTTTTGATGCGAGGGTTGGAAAAGGTAGCTCCTTGGGGAAAATTTCACCACAGGCAACTTCTCCCAATTCCCAATTCCCAATTTCCCAATTCCCAATTCCCAATTCTCAATTCCCAATTCCCAATTCAGAACACTGACCTCCCAAACCATTGACAATGGTACAGGTATTAGTGGCAATCATACCTATATATGTTCCCGCCTCACTACCCTCTGCTCCTAAAGCACCTGCTAGAAGTTCTTCTTCAGAAACTTGGACACTTGCTTCACGAGCTACAGTACCAATAACCTGATCATTGGCAGTTACTTCAGCAAAAATAGTAGGTACTTTGGTTGTTTCCACTTTTTCTACTAATTCCTTAACCTGAGCTGCTGTTGGCTGCTCCTCTGTACTCAAGCCTTGCAGAGCTTCAGAGTTGGTAAAACCGTAAGCTTGAATATAGTAGTTGAAGGCGTCGTGGGTCGTTATTAAGGTTTTTTGTGTTGCTGGAATGGTTGCTACCTGTTGTTTCACCCAAGCATCTAGTTCCTGTAATTGCTCCTTGAGTTGTTCCGCATTCTTGGTGTAGAGTTCTGCTTGTTCCGGGTTAGTCTCTGCTAACTTCTCCTCAATTACCTGAGCGATCGCAATGCCATTTTGAACATTGTGCCAAACGTGGGGGTCTGGTTCAAGTTCTTCAGTGTGTGCTTCTTTCTCCTCCGCTTTTGATTCCGATTCATCTTCATGAGCATGTTCATCCTCGTGAGCATGTTCATCGTCATCATGGTGATGATGCTCCGCTAAAATGGGTTCGGGAACAGCTTCCTCATAGACAGCTACCTTGGGTGCAGGGGTATCCGTTGCTTCTACTAAATCCTCGATCGTTGGGACTAATTGGTAACCACTGTAGAGAATCAAGGCTGCTGTTTCCATAGCTTTGCGATCGGTTGGAGTGGTGTTATAGGTGTGGGGGTCTTGTTCAGGCTCCATTAAGCAGTTCAACTCGACCGTATCTTGAGCAATCTGTTGGGTTAAGTCACACAGAATACTACTGGAAGCCACAACCTCTGGCTTATCTGATGTTGTGCTAGTTTCTGCTGTCTGGTTACCACTAGAGCAACCAACAACCCCTAAAGTCATTGCCACTACCGCGCTACAGAGAAAGCGATAAGTGTTGAAGCGCTTAAGCTTGAGCATCATCAACTCCTTTGAGTTTAATTGTTAATGATAATCATTCTACAATTTTGCTCGATTTGCTTGGTCGGAAAAAAACCTTAAGCAATGGATAATGGATAATGGATAATGGATAATGAGCGTTAGAAGGCAGGAGGCAGGAGGCAGGAGGCAGGAGGAATAAGAGTTTTCTCTACCTAAAAAGAAGCCAGAAACTAGTCATATCAAGGAATTCCTACTTCTCTTTTCATTTTTAGTTTCTGGAGAGTATTAGAGGAACAGCAGCCCAAAAAGAAGTCAGAGACAAGTACAATCTTGTTTCCTCCTGCCTTCTGACTTGAAAGAGACGCGGGGACGCCGGGACGCGGAGACGGGTCGAGAAGGATTTTCATGCATGGTGGTGAAAAAAGTTTTTTCATCGGGACTGTCTCCAATTCCCCTCCTGGGAGGGGTTAGGGGTGGGTTCTGTCTCCTGCCTCCTAACACCCACCACCCACCACCTACCACCCACCACCTACCACCTACCAACTACTGTGGATATAATCGAGCGGAATAAAGTATTTTCAACACCTTGGTTTAATGTAGTTGCCAAAACCCTGAGGGAGGGAAACCCCAATGCTCCCTACTACAGCCTAGAGTTGTCTGACTATGTCTCAATTGTGGCTCTAACTGAGCAGAAAGAGATCTTGTTGGTACGCCAGTATCGTCCAACAGTAGAAAGATACACCCTAGAGTTACCTAGTGGTCATCTTGAGCCTGGAGAGTCTCCTGAGGAGACAGCCAAGCGGGAACTAATTGAGGAAACTGGTTATCAAGCTAGTACTGTAGAGTTGCTGGGGAACTTGATACCCGATTCCGGTAGGTTATCCAATCGGCTATGGTGTTATTTTGCCAATGATGTTACTCTCTCTTGTCCCAATCCGGTATTAGAAGCAGGTATTGAATTAGTCGTTTGTAGCCAGGAAGATTTAGTGCAATACATTCTACAGCAGCAGTTTGATCATGCTCTCCACCTGGCTCCGATTCTGCTTGCGATGTTGAATAATAAGCTTTAATGGATAATTTCATCTGTAAGAAGTTGTACTATAATTCTTTCCTATATTGAGATGAGGAAAACTATATTTTGTCCGACTTAAGTCACCCTAGACTCTTATCCTTTACCCTCGATAGTTGGACTGTCCTTGGGGGGCGAGTCACTCTCGATTTGACTGATGGGGTTGGGGTTTTAGTTGGTCGAAATGGAGTAGGAAAATCAGCTATCCTTGAAGGCTTAGATGCGATCTCGTTATTCGCTACTGGTCGATTTAGAGGAATTCCGCTAAACGATTACGAAAGCATCCCTAAGATACTGGAAATTTTAATTAGGACACCGACTAGTCGTCAACTAAAGTATAGGTATGAATTTATACCTGCTTTGGTTAATGACGGTGATACGGATGAGGATAACTCCGACGGTAGCAATTCAGAAGAACCCATGGTGTCATGGCATGATTGCTGCCAATATGCTGATGGACAAGAGGAGCTTCTTTGGACTACTGAAGCTGGAGTGACAACCTTATATACTGAAGGCAAGGAATCGGGTGTATTTGTCCTTGGCAGTACTTCTTCATTTGGACGGGTACGAAGTAAATTAAATAGTTCCCGCATGAGTTTGCCTGCTGAAATGGAGTGGGTTTTTGATGTCTTAAGGGGAATCCGCATTCTTGGTAAAGCTCCTGTTCGTAAAACCTCTAGACGCAATCCATCTCTTTTGGAAGTTTCACCAGGAGGTATTTATACTCACGGCGGTTCGGGTTTTAGACTTGTAGATAGTTTAGCCAAAAAAATATTGCGCCGTATGAAAACGGGAGAATTAGATGAGCTTGAAATGGTTTGTCAAAGGGTTGGTATTGGGAGAAAAATTACCGAAAAAAAATTTGTTCTGAGTCCAGTAATTAGAAGTAATAATGAGCAGGAAGATGAGGAATATCTCTCTTCAGTCTTATTAGACGAAACTAATATTGGTTTACTCTCTGATGGAACGCTTCGGGTATTGTCGATTCTGCTAGAGATTATAAACTCATCTTCCACGGCTACTACAATCATTGAAGAACCTGAGCTACAAATACATCCTGGTATGTTGTCAAAGTTACTAGCAGAAATAGAGACCTATACTTTTGGGGAGAATTTGATTATTTCAACTCATTCACCACAAGTAGTTTCCTGGACTGATCCCCAAAAAATACACTGGGTTTATCGAAGCGATGGACAAACATTTGTGCGTAAACTACGTGAAGATGAGATTCAAAAAGTTGTTGAGTATCTTTGTGAAGAAGGCGATCTAGGGGACTGGATTTATAGTGGAGTCCTAGATGAGTAATTCTGTAATTGCTTTAATTGCTTATGAAAGGAAGAAACTTTTGTGAAATCCTCTTCCCTTCTGCCTTGGATCCCTCTGCCTCGGAGCCTTGTTTCTTGAAAGCAATTAGCCATTAGCAATTAGCCATTAGCCATTAGCCATTAGCCATTAGCAATTAGCCATTAGCCATTAGCCATTAGCCATTATCCATTAGCCATTATCCAGAGTGTTTCTTAAAAGTTAAATCCATTCCAATGTTCGAGGTCCAGAAGCAATTAAAGAACCATCTCCCCAAGCAAACTCAGCTAGCCATCTAAATACTTTATATTGGATTTGTGGCCTCTCGATAAGCATTTCGTGCTGCGGTTTTGGCTCTCCATCAATGTCAATAACCTTTATTCCCTCACCCACCAGTTCATAGAGCCGATCTTGTCCTTTTTTTCCTACAATCTGTTCGCCAGTTGGCCTCAGGACTGTCAGATGCTTCCCCCTTGCTATGACTTCCCGTAAGATACCAGCTTTTTCACGCATTTTTTGGCATTCGGTAATTGATTCTTTTAACCATACAATTGTTGGAGAACCAAGGGTGATACCAGGATATCTTTCTTTAACTTTATTAATCAAAGTTGTTTGTATACTTGATGTTGTTAATTTATTAATTACAGGATTTTCCTTGGTTGGTAATGGGTTAGGATGATATCCGGGTTTTGCACCCGGTACGTAATCAAAATCTCGATCAAGGATATCGATCAATTTCAAGATTCTCACAGCAATTTGTTCAATAACACCGAGTTGATCAAATTTGACATCAAAAGGAGTATCAATGTCGTGCATCGGTGACATGAATAGCCAGTCATCAGCTAAGTCTGGGTATTTTTGCAACAAACGTGTCGCGATGCCTGACCCCATAGAGTGTGCACCCACTCGGTAAGTAAATCCACCTTCATAACCTAGAGACTGATTGTGCTTTATCAGTTGCGGACGAATAATGCCCTCAAATATTTTTTGTGCGTTAATGAGTTCATCGAAATCTCTTGCAAATCCCTTAAACGGATCTCTAAGGTAACGACTTGAGAATCCTTGACCAGGATGATCCATCATGACTAATGCGAGTCCAGCACCTCTGAACTCTCTCAAGGCATAAACGGTTTGCAAGTTCTTCAATAAAGATTCTGTTCGACCATTGCACCAATGTAAAACTCGTTTGATGGGTACATTATTAGGAGGTAAAAAAGCAGCATACCTACAGACAATAGGTTGTTTCTTATAGTCCTTGAATGGACATTCAAATTCTCCAAACTGACCACTCTTAAAATAACTTATTAAAGAATCGATGGCTAAATCGAGATTTTGCTCGATCTCGCTTTCTTCCATCGGTAGCACTTGAGGAGGCATCCCCCCAGAAGTCTCTCCTGTGGACAATTCTTGTAACCTATCTTGGCCAACCGAGGCAATAAATGTATTGATTCCATCATTAGTTTGAGCGGTGAGACTCCTAGGAGCACGATTGAAGCCAAACTCCTCTACATGTTGCTCTTGCAGACGACGATGTTCTGGGAATAAGCCATTACTGTCAACCTGCTCGCGTGAAAATAAACTTTTCATTAAATTTAAGTAATCTTCTGCGGTAGTATATTATCACGATGTGCGGTGCGACAATTAGTTGGGTCCCCTAGAGCTCTTCCAGTGAACAATAACTAAAACAAAGGAGAGTCAGAGATTTTAAACCAATATTAACCAATTATCCATTATTAATTATCCATTATCAATTATCCATTATCCATTATCAATTATCCATTATCAATTATCCATTATCAATTATCCATTGTTCTGTTTGACCTTTCCTAAGGAAGTGAGATATATCCCAGTAATGACAATAAACATTGCTAACCAATCGAGGAAACTAAGAGACTCTGAAAAAATTAGGTACGCCAGAAGAGCAGTAACAATCGGGTTGAGTAATAAGACAGTTGCCACGAGCCCTGCTGAAAATACTTTCATACTACGAAGTATCAGCACCTGTGCCAGTATACCCAATGCAGCTAGGGCAAACTCCACTAGCCAATCACTTAGAGTATAAGGAAATATTGGCCCATCTGTACCAATAAAGTAGAGCAGAATGGACATCAAAATGGCTGACCCCAAACTGGTATAACCGACAATTACTACAGGCTCCATTTGTGACTGCATTTTTTTGGAAAAGAGGAGGTATAGTGCCCAAAATAAAGCAGAAATCAAAGCTAGAACATCACCAATGAGTTTCTCTGGTGCAGTAGAATAATCATTTCCCACTAATAAGATAGAGCCTGCAATAGTTATTAAAATCCCTTGTAAAAATAATCTATCAAAGGATTGCTGCAGAAATAACCAACCAATTAATGTAGTAAATACTGGTGTAAAACTATGTAGAACTTCTGAGTTGGCAACACTAGTTTTGGTGAGAGACCATGCCCAGAAAAGCTGACATGGTAAAGCGGTACAGACTAAGCCCAAAAGCAATAGTGGGGGTCGAGAGCCAAAGATTGCTCGAAAGGACCTAGGGTTTTTCAGTTGAGACTTGAGAAAGCTTCCCAAATTCCACAACCCCAACATCAACACCACAAGCCAGGCACGATTAAATATTGTGGTAATGGGACTCATAGTCTCTTCGCTAATTCGTGTTAGCACTGGAGTACAGGAGGTCGCTGCTACAGCTAACAGCAAACCGATATAAGCAATGACAACTTCTCTCTGGATGTTGAATTTTGAAAACATTCTCATCGCTTTGGGGGTGAAGATAGACAGCTAACATAATTGCTGTATACTACTGCTATGGGCAACAGCAGAAACAAAACTACATATACTGCCACTAGTATTGTTAACTATTACACAAGGCTCAATTGGCTACAGCCTGCTGAAGTAGCTATTCTAGAACGACTTCGGCCACAGTTGGGGACTATGAAAATGCTAGATATGGGGGTAGGCGGTGGTCGTACTACTCTGTATTTTGCTCCCCTAGTCGAACAGTATGTGGGCATTGACTACTCACCTAAAATGATTGCTGCATGTCAGCAACGATTTAAAGACTCTGAGTATCCTATAAGCTTGGAAGTTGGCGATGCCAGGGATATGAGTCAGTTTGAGGACAACTCATTTGACTTTATTTTATTTAGCTATAACGGTATTGACTACGCTTCCCATCAAGACCGGCTCCAGATCTTGACAGAAGTTAAACGGTTAGGAAAACCGGGATGTTATTTTTTCTTTTCTAGCCATAATCTCCAGACTTTAGAGCAAGGACTAACCTGGAAAAAACAACTTAGTATCAATCCTTTTAAAATCTATACTAATTTAATGGCTCTTGGTTTGTTTCGGCTGTTCAATCCCTCATTAAATCGACAAACTGTAGCAGATTCTGACTATCTTATTGTTCGTGATGACTCTCATCTGTTTCGTTTGGATACGTACTATATTCGGGCAACGCAGCAGTTGAAACAGCTGTCTCCAGATTTTAGCGACTTTGAGATTTATCCGTGGAAAAGTCAAGAAAGGGTTTTAGATATGGATGCTCCTGTTATGGAAACAGAGTTATGGCTTTATTACCTATGTCAAGTCAAATCTGCCAGTTAATTCTCTAGTTCTAGGGTGGAAGTTAACAAAAGTGGAACAATTTATCTTCTGGATTACTGATTTTGGCATTCCCTCACAGCATCAGTATTGTCAAGACCAGATCTTGGTGTGGAGTTATCCGCAGTAAAGGCGCTGATACTATAACTGCGGTTCAAGCTTTGTCCTGATCTACCAATAAGGTCGAGGTTTCCCCTCCATTGCACATCAACGTTATACTGACCAATGGTTGCCTCAAAACAAGTGAATCTATTAGGTTCTTGAGCATTGTATACCGCTCCAATCATTATGTTATCTTCGCGAACGTAAGACACATTTTTGCCTAGCCCACGCTCGTAGAAATTAAAGGAACCAACAGGTATAAGATTACTATGATATAGTTCGACCTTTGGTTCTTCTGGTATTTCTGGTGGTGGACTTTCTATGCTAGTACTCAGCTGTGGTTCAGGTGCTTCAAATACAGGAGATTTGTCAGCAGATGAACTAATTGAATTCCTTAGGGAAACTAACCCGATACCAAGGATAAATAAAAGAATAGTACCTCCAACTCCCCAAAAGAGAAGTTTCCAAACCAGGGGGGCTATTTCTAGTGCCATTTTGGGTGGTAAAACTGTATTGAGTCGCTGTGATATCGCATCAGCAGTAAGACTATTTTGCTCCGAATCTTCCTCTAAGATCCAACTAAATACTTCTTGACGACGATCGCTCAGTAGTGGAATCTGCTCCCACCGCAATTGTTTGGTATTTGCGTTGTATAAGTTTATGGAGTCTTTACCAGTAAATAACGTCAGTGCTGTAGTCGCTAAATCCCGTAGATCTTGAGCAGATTGCTCACTGATTTGCTGATTTGCAGCTTGTTTTTGCTCTGTCTCTCCTTTAATGTACTTCTCAATCTCTTGTCCGATACCAAAATTTATCAAGACTGGTAGCTTCTTTGACTCTACCAAAATAATATTTTCAGGCGATATATTTCTATGAGAGATATTGTGACGGTGTAGAAGGGAAAGGACAGGCAATGTTTGATTAAGCCACGCTACAATGTCATATTCGTTCCATTCTCCTTTTTTTTTGATGGTTTCGTAAGATTCTCCTTCTATATAATCTTGTACAAGACAAAACCATTGGTCTACACAAAAAAAGTCTTTGAGCCTCTGAATTTGAGGATTGTTATATTGTTTGATATTTTCTAACTCAAATTGAAACTTTTTTAAGGTTCTTTGGGCAATTTTAGTGTCCTGGCAGAAAAATTTAGTTAACTGATAAAGTTTATGATATTCTTGTGAATCTTCAACAAGGTAAACTTGCTTATTCGGTTGTTGTAAAATTTCCTTGATTGTTTCGTAGCGATCGCGTAATTTCGTCTTAGTCGCTGAAGTCATTAGGTTAGCTTGTTTATAAGTTTATTTGTAAAGTAGACAATACAGGTAGATCGGAAGCATCCCATTTTGGCAAATTCGTTGTGTGATCGCGTAGCGTGCGCGAGGCGCAAACATCTTGCTCGCTTTCGGTCATTCTAGGGAGCAAGATGCTCCCACTACTAGATATTAATTAGGATTTGTGCCTCCTTTCACTGTCTCCACAAAAATATGGACTAACGGATGATTGACCATTTGTTTAAATGTCTCAACAGTACCTGCCTGTAATGCACCAATTAATCGTTCCTGTAACGTAGGATCGTTTTCAATCTTTTGAATGGCTTTTTGTACTACCTTTTCCTTTTCAGAGGCAGTATTCGTAGGGTTAGTCTGTTCGAGTTGTATCAAAAGCTGTTGTATCTCTTTAGCAGCATCAGCAAGATTTTTATCTGATGGATAGTTGTTGTTAATAATTTGACCACCATATGCATTTCCTTTTGCAGTAAATCCTCCGCCAAATTGAGCATTACTTAAATCAAACTTGTTACCTTCAGACATAATTTATTTCTTATTCATTAGATAAACAATGACTATTATATAGTCTTTTTTGATAAATTATTTTTTATGATTATTGACACTCCCACCATAAACATTACCTTTAGCAGCAAATCCTCCTCCAAATTGAGAATTTTGCATATTATATGTTGGGTTAGTAACAGTATCAGCATTCATCACAACACTATTATTAACAATTTGTTGAAATGTTCGTTCAATTTCAGATATATCAACATTATAATCTTTCAGTAATCTCACTGTATTTGTTAATATAGAATCTTGAATTGCTTGCCAATACATTAGCAAATCTTGTATCCCATAATAGTCTAAATTGGTTTTAATTTCTTGATTTGAATTACGATAAAACTTCAAGGCATTATAAATAATAATACCTATCAATACAGGAACAAAGAAAAATACACTAAAAACCAATAAAAAAATCAATGAAATTGGGTTGCTCAAAACTTTTTTGAACGAAAATTTTGATTGATTGTCATTTTTAACTCCACGACTCGTTTTAAATCTATGATTAACTTCAAAATTAAGTTTTTCTGAGATAAATTCACGCAATGTGTGAGGAATTCCATAGTTATATTCTTCTTGAAAATATGCTGCTCGTCGCTGCGAATAATTGTTGACTTTCCATCTAATGATATTAGAGCAAAATCTACCTATATACCAAATAGCTAAGGGCACGTATAGTAGGGGTCCTAAAATCATAGCTGCTAAAAATGTTTTCAGTATTTGCAAAAATGAATTACTATCAAGGGTTGAAGTCAAACTAAACCGTTCTCGATCGATACCAGGCAAGATGTAAGCAGATGACTCCACAAAAGTAATAGCTCCGACATTATAAAATCGCAGAAAAAATGAAAGAACATAATCTCGTTCCACATCTACATATCGATATACTCGGTATGAGCGTTTAGAACTTGCTGGCTTTTCCTGCATCCAAAGTGGATCATCAAAAGTAACTGCAGCCGGTCTACTTGTTGGTTTTATGAGAATTTTTTGATCTGCTTCTAGCTCAAAACCATCAACAAACAATTGGGAAAATATTTCTAAGTTTGGTAAACCTAACCTCGAAACACCTCGATCTGCTGACTGATAAAATTCATGGTGAGAAATATCAATAATTTCAAGATTCCGAGTGGTAGCTGTACCAGTATTTTCTTGACTAATCGTTAATTCTTTTTCTTCCCATTTTGCTACAGATTTACGCATTATAGGAATAACTAAACTAGAGTTAGGAATTCGCTCTCCAGATCCTAAAAAAGGATTGTTTCCTCCGAATACAATAATATTTTGTTCAGTATTTTGCTGGAATATTTGTTTTCTTAACAGGTCAACTATTTGACGAATTAAGTCGTGTTTAAACACCATGAATTCATGACTATCTTGATAATTTTTTTTGAGAAACCTAGTTGCTCTAAACCATCTCAAGTAAAATAACTCGTAAGCTATTATCCAGGCAGTAATCAAAGCGATGAGAAGTTGTTCAGTGGTGTTCCAGCCAAAAGCTAGCACTAGCCAAATTTGGATTAGGGTAACCAGTAAGGCAAAAATTCCATAACTCAATGAAGTGAGGACGGATTGAGTAGCATGTAGGGTAATCTTTTCTAAATCTAAGCTAGAA
Organism: Caldora sp. SIO3E6; assembly: GCA_010672185.1. GTDB lineage: Bacteria > Cyanobacteriota > Cyanobacteriia > Cyanobacteriales > Coleofasciculaceae > Caldora. Next base: position 12,010 of record JAAHHL010000072.1, read on the forward strand.
CCAGGAATTTGAGCTTTATAGGGATCGTAACGTAATTGGTTGAGCAACTCAAAACCGCTGGACATCCCTCCCAGATAGGCATAGCCACACAGCAAGCGGGTCGAGGTTTCGAGTGCTGCTGATTTGGATGTTGAACTGTTTGTTTCTCCAGGGGTAGCTAGTAGGTTTAAATTGCCTCCTAGATTGATGTAAGTTTGACCTCTAATCGGGATGGCTGTTTCTGGAGGAATCTGATGCTTTTCGATAAAAGTTCCAGGCTCACTATTTAAATCTTTAAGATACCATTTAGACTCTTGGAGATTGTAGCTAAGTTCTAGATGTTTCTCGGAGACAAAACCACTGTATGGCAAGGTAACATCAGACTTGGCATGACTGCCAACAATATAAGTGCCATGACTTGACTCAAGTGTCCAAGTTAAAGCACTTCGATCAAGAAGCTTAAGTTCTAATTGCATATTTTCAATGTTTTTTTCTGGTTACTAGAAAGTATCCCAATTTTGCACATATAGTGCAGAATCTCGCCAAGGAGATTTTTGAGAATGATTGTACCTGCGATGCGGTGCGTTACGCTTCGCTAACACACCCTACGGTAGGTAATGGTTACGAGAGAACATCCTATTTTTTATAGTGCCGAGTCTCACTAATTAGCTATCAGCTGTCAGCTTTTTGGCTGAGGTGCTGATATCTAACTAAATGATGATGTAGCTCTGGGATAGCCCTGACTACTATTGCTATTAATTCAGAGAAAATTAGAAATGTATTGACATTAACAACAAAAAGTTGATGCCAATTGAAATATTGGTTATTTTAGCAACTTTTTGCGGTCTTGCATATCAAAAAAAGAATTTCACACATGTTTTTTTTTGTGAAAATTACTCAGTAATATTACTGATTTTTTAGGCTGAACATTAATACTTGAGCAAAATTCAATCCCAAAATATAGCCCAAACCACTCTCTGGACATAAGGTGTGGAAAATGTGCAGTAAGCTGAGACGCATCTAGTTTAGTACGGAAAGATGCCCGACTTTTTCAAAAAGTCGGGCATCTGGGTGCGATCGCTATACTTAAGGTTAGCGAGAGTTCATACCAAATCCGGTATCGATATACCCGCTATGCCCACATTGTAGAGACGTTTCATGAAACGTCCCAGAGCAAGATTTCACGGTTTGCTCAAAACGGCTCTATTGTAACCGGATTTGGTATCACTTATCGTAGAGAGAAGACACGATTCCCACTAAAGTTAAATCAGAACTGCCAAGGAGAATCAATTGCAATGGTGACATCCCCAGTTATCTCAAAGAGTCAAATAATCCTATCCTTAGAAGATTGGACACAAAATCCCCCAGATAATACCGAATGGATAGATGTGGAATTGATAGAGAAAACTGGAATAACTCTTAAGCACAGCAAGATACAGAGTAATTTGAGCTTCTACTGGAAATCTTATAAAGACTCTAGCAAACAGGGAGGAAAAGTATATACTGATGTTCCCTGCCGCACGAACCGGCAAGGACGTTTTCCCGATGTTGCCTATCTTACCCCAGAATTAGTTGCCCAATATGGTGATGCTAAAGTGCTTCCCCAAAGTTTTCCCCTCAGTGCCGAGATTGTTTCACCAACAGATTTAGCTGAAGATGTCATCTCCAAAGCCCAAGAATATTTAAACTCTGGTGGTGAGGAAGTTTGGCTAGTTTATCCAGAGAATCACTGGATTATTGTCGCGACAAAGGAATCTAGGAAAATATTTATTTCTGGTGAAGTAGCTAGCACTCAAAAAGCGCTACTCGGTTTCAGTATATCAGTAGATGAATTATTAGCGTGACGTACTCATACCTCTCTTCGAGTAGGTGTGAGCTTCTCAGCGACTCTAGGCAACCCCAGACGTTGACTGAGCTTTTTTAGACAGGTCGTGCGTCCCACGATTCCTGATGTTGATTGCGGCATTGTGGTCGCGACACATAGAAGTATGACAAACCGGGCAATTATGTATTCTCTGCGATAGCAGTTTCTTGACTTTATAACCACAATTAGAGCATTCTTGAGAAGTTCCATGAGGCTTTACTGGGACTACCAACTTTCCCAGCATTGTCGGCTTTGTTTGTAAGTATTGAAATGAATTGCCCCCAGCCTGCATCATGGATACTTTTAGCCAGTCTAGTTCTAGCTAGTCCTTTTATATTAAGCTTTTCAACTACTACTACATCATATTTCTCTATCAGTTGATTAGCCGTTTTGAAATGAAAGTCCTTTCTGGTATCAGCTACTTTTTTATGTTGTTTGCCTAGTTTTTGAACAGCTTTTTTACGTCTATTAGAACCTTTTTTACGGCGAGAAACACGTTTTTGAGCTTTACGTAATTTGCGTTCTGCGCTCCTTAGATACTTAGGGGCTTTGATTCGTTCGTTCTCAGAAGTTACCAAAAAGTCATGTAATCCGACGTCAATGCCAACAATTTTTTCAGCCTTGAAATCAGGTTTAATTGAAGGAACTGTTTGGTCATCCAAGCTCAAAGTTACATAATAACCATCGGCTTTTTTAGTTACCGATACAGTTTTGATGACAAACCCATCTGGAATAGGGCGATGAACAATTACTT
>JAAHHL010000720.1 GCA_010672185.1 Caldora sp. SIO3E6
TGTACCAAAGTAACCACCAGTGCCACCTGCTTACTATCTAGTAGCACCCCCAAATCAATCAGCTTGACTCGCCTCATACCAGCCTGGGGGTGCGTCGTAGCAATTTGCCCTAAACTCAAAGCCGCTTGACGACGTAGTTCAAGATCTTTCGTAGTTTGGAGCAACTGAGAAAGAAAAGCGATCGCGTCTAAATTACCATAACCAACTTGACCCAATAATTTCAAAGCTGGCAAACTAGTTTGTTTACTACTACTAGTTTGCAATACTTCAATTAGGGTAGGAACTGCCTGAGGAATATTTAAGGAATCTTCTCGGAAACCATTACTTCCAGTACCGTAGGCTAAATTCAGCGTTGGTGTCGTTAATATTTCTCCCATTTCCTCAACTGTATACCAACCAGCCTCCAGGAAATTCTTGAACCAGGAAGGTAAGTTCATTGCTTCCTTAATCAGTGGCGCTTTCCCCAGCCTCCTTTGGTACAGCTGCTCTCTCCACTCCTCATGAGCGAACAATGCACCCCACTGGAGAAAAGGCACTTCTAGTCGTGGAGAATAGAGAGTGATTTTACCCAATTGTGCCAACAATTCCTCCGCTTGATGAGCAGATAAATTGGGTAAGGGCTCCACTACTGCTTCCTCCTCAGGACATAGTTTTCGACTTACCCACATCACATTGAGACTTTCAATTAAATTCTTCCCCGCCAGGGAGTAAGTGCGTCTGAGGTAGTCTTTTTTACCTTCTTTGAGTCTGGGATGAGTGGTAAACCCCCAAACTCGCAGCCAACAATCATCATCTTCCAAGTGCATTTGCACCGCTAGATAATAATCAGCTGTCCAACCAGGAATATCAACCCATTCAAAAGGTACAGTCAACTGTTCTGTATCATTACTTTCACTAGGAATCAGCACCAGCCGTGTCTTACCCAATTCAAGAGCACAGCCATTAACTACTTCCCAGATACTCAGTAGAGTTTTCAGCTCCGGCAATACTAGAAGAGCTTCTTCCTGTAAATTAGTCTTAGCTTGCAGCCAGTCAACCAATGTCTGCAAACATAAATAATTGACATAAGCATTCCAACGAGCTACTTGATTAGAATAGTCCTGAACCTTGTGCCATGCTTCTGCTTGTGCCTGGGGTGATATCTCCAAATGTAATTGTTTCGGGTAAGCACTGATTACTTGTTCCAAGTTCAACATTATTCAATCTCCTTAGTCATTAGTCATTGGTTATTAGTTGTTGGTTATTGGTCATTGGTTATTGGTTATTGGTTATTGGTCATTAGTTATTGGTCATTGGTTATTGGTCATTAGTCATTAGTTATTAGTCATTAGTTATTATTAATTGGTCATTGGTCATTAGTTATTAGTCATTAGTTATTATTAATTGGTCATTAGTTATTGGTCATTATCCATTATCCATTATCCATTATCCATTATCCATTATCCATTATCCATTATCCATTATCCATTATTAATTATCCATTATTAATTATTAATTACTCAACCATTCTTTTATTAAACGAGCGACCTTCTTCCTTTCTAACTTGTTTTCCAAAAATATGCCAACTGTATCCTTAACCCATTCTAGTAAATAGAGAAGTAATTGATTTTCTGCTTCCTTAACTTTTTGCTTAAACTCAGCAGTCCCTATATTCAGCTGCCTAGCAAGTTTTCGCTCCTTCGTATAATTAAAGTACATTTGTGTGAGCATATTCCTGCTGTCTACCTCAAGATAATTATTAAAACCTGCCATAATTACTGAATCTATTTGCTTTTTGTACTGTTGCTGTACCCAATAATCTAAATATTTATCCACATTTTCGAGTTGTTGCAAATTAATTCCTAGCCGCTCTATAAGCCAGATACCTACAGCTTCTAATAATTGCTCTTGAAATTGCAGGCAGTGCTCCCGAACTGTCGTCTGATGAACACCAATTTGGGCAGCAGTGCTCGCTTGGCTTAAGCCCAAACCATACCTAAGTAGCAACATCGTCTCATGGTCAATATCTCTTTGTTTAAATGCTGACCACCCTTGAGTAAGAACTTGGTTAATTCCCTCAGCATAACTTTGCATCTTTTCTCTAGAAAGGTCTTCTGCTATAGCTAGTAAGGGGTCTGGCTCGGAAATATCATTAACACTGTGATTTTCAATAACATCTAAATTATTATCTGTGCCGCAGGAAATAAATTTTGGTGATGACCTTAACACTTCAAGACAAATTGTGATTAATTTTTGAATTTTCAGAAAATCAATAGTAAAATGATAACGAGTGCAGTAATTAGCTGCTGCTTGATACTCATTGATCGTAGGAGCAAGCCACCGTCCTTGCTCTGATTTAGCATAAACTTCAAATAAACAACTTTTAACCACAAGGTAACGCTCAATATTTTCTTGTCTGACTCCGTGGTTGAACAAAGCTTGGGTTAAAGTACTGGCTGAAGTATTTTTTAAACTGTACCAAGGAGAATACTTACCTTGACCTGTTGCTTGATAAGACAAGTCTCTAATTTTACTAGCAATCTCCCACATAAAATGCTTCTCTAGGTCGTAACCTCTACGTCGGTACTTACGGTAAATTCGTAAAATTTCCTCTGGATTATTGGTTAAACAACGAGCTAGGTGAAGATAATACTCCCAGTCATCTGTAAGGTCGTTAAAATTACTGAAGGTTGCAAATCTCTTGCTAGCAGCTTGATAACAAGGGGTTTCTAAGTAAGCTGTCAAGTGCCATTTCGCTAATTCCTTGTCTCGCTCTGTCGTTTCTTCATGTTGATAGATTTCCAAAAACTTTCTGACGATAGAGTAATCATCTTGCCCTTGGCACAACACCCAAAAGCTTTCCTCGGCTGCTTGATAGAAGCTAAAGTTTTGTTTGAGAGCAGTTTCGGTTCGCCACCTGAAACAGATTTGCCTATTATCACCTCCCATAGGTATCAGAAAAGTATAAAATTTATCGTTGAAGTCCCGTGAAGGAATCGGAATCATAAATTTTGCCTCAACAAGCATCCCTATATCAGATTTTTGACTAAAATAGAGCAATAGGTAGGTTAGGGGTCGCAATAGCGTAACCCAACACGACCTTGGTGCTTCTATTTATCTATTGGGTAGAGAGTCGGTTTTTTATGTATCTCACCATGCCCATGCAGTCTACTCATACTAAAATTGTGATGGCTCTTGGCTAAAAGCTGATAGCTGAAGGCTGACAGCTGAAAGCCTATTACTTAATCGAAAATTTTAGATTTGATAATGTGGACAGAAATTGCTAGCCAAATCAGTAAAGTAACCGGCGAGCCATTTGAAATAAAGAATCGTCGCTCTGTTGGTGGTGGCTGTATTAATCAGGGTTACTGCCTAATCGGTGAGACTACCAATTATTTCGTCAAGCTTAACCAGGCATCTCAAGTACAGATGTTTGAAGCGGAGGCGCTGGGTTTAAAGCAAATGTACGAAACTCAGACAATTAGATTACCCAAACCAATTTGTGTCGGCACAACAGCTAATTCTAGCTATATCGTTTTGGAATGGTTGGAACTCGGTAGGAGCAAAAATACCCAGTCTTGGCTAGAAATGGGGCGTCAGCTAGCAGCGATGCACCGGGCAACTCCTCCTCAAGAGAGTCAAGGTAAGTTTGGTTGGCAGGAAAATAATACCATTGGTTCAACTCCCCAAATTAATACTTGGACTGCTGAGTGGGGAAAATTCTTTGCTGAGCATCGCATCGGCTATCAATTGCAACTGGCAAGGCGTCGTGGTGGTAACTTTCCTCACCAAGGGCGACTATTGGAAGTCATTCCTCAGCTACTGGAACACCAACCTCAACCTTCCCTAGTACATGGTGATTTGTGGGGAGGAAATGCCGCAGTTACCCAATCGGGAGAACCGGTGATTTTTGATCCTGCCACTTATATAGGCGATCGCGAAGTAGATCTGGCTATGACAGAATTGTTTGGAGGCTTTCCCTCTGGATTTTATCGTGGCTATAACGAAGTATGGCCTTTAGACCAAGGTTACCAGCAACGCAAAACCCTCTACAACCTCTATCACATTCTTAATCACTTCAATCTTTTTGGCAGTGGTTATGCCCAGCAGGCAACGGGGATGATTGAACAGATTTTAGAATAGAGGTCGCAGAAGGAGTTCAGAATTTATCAAGGAAGGGGACTATCTTAGGGTTTGCTGAATAAGTCTTTAGCTATCAGCTGTCAGCTGTCAGCTGTCAGCTTTCCGGATTTTAACCCCGAATATTCGGAACTTAACCAGGTATTTCCCTACAATGGTGCAAGGTTTTTGAAGTAAAAAATGCAAAAACCTTGGACTATTTTGGTTCGCAAAAGAATTGAAACCTAAGTCTGGCATGGCTTACACACTTATGCAGCAAGCCCTAT
>JAAHHL010000721.1 GCA_010672185.1 Caldora sp. SIO3E6
TTAAATCCTTGATTTATAAGCATTATAACCGATAGGATAAATTCTTAATGCCTTCTTACTTGTTACTTTTTACTTGTTACTTTTTACTTCCCTACCCGTTTCTAACCCACCATTTTAGCTGTGTCGCACCAGTAGGTGGTAGGTTTGAGGTTTGAGGTTTTAGGTTTCTGGTTACTATGAGTTTCAATGATGAGTTTGAGCTACTTTTACGAGCCCGCTATCCTTTAATCTATATTCCAACATTGGAAGAGGAGAGAGTAGAAGTCGCGATCGCACAATCGGCTCGAAATTTGGGTAATCGTGCTGTCTATATCTGGGATTTTGTTGACGGCTACCAAGGCAATCTCAACGATGTAGGCTTGGGAAGGCGCAATCCTCTACAAGCCCTAGAATTTGTCGAACAGCTAGCCCAAAGCAATGCAGCGATTTTTATCCTAAGAGATTTCCACCGATTTTTGGAAGATATTTCCGTTTCCCGTAAACTCAGAAACTTGTCGCGACAGCTCAAGTCCCAACCTAAAAATATTGCGATCGTGACACCACAGGTAGCAATACCCCCAGAGTTGACAGAAGTACTGACAGTTTTAGAATTTCCTTTACCCCAAGCCTCAGAAGTTAAGGGAGAAATTAAACGCTTGTTAGGAGCCACTGGTCAATCTCTGAATGATAAAATATTAGATGAGCTAGTGCGCTCGGCTCAAGGTCTTTCCCTAGAGCGGATTCGCCGAGTTCTCGCCCGCGCGATCGCTTCCCACGGGGAAATTAAACCAGAAGATGTGGAATTAATTCTAGAAGAAAAGCGCCAATCGATTCGCCAAACACAAATCTTGGAATTTTACCCAACTCAAGAGAAAATTTCTGATATCGGCGGCTTAGATAATTTGAAAGATTGGCTACTGCGACGGGGTGGTGCTTTTACCGAACGAGCCAGACAATACGGATTGCCTCATCCACGAGGCTTATTACTAGTGGGAATTCAGGGAACAGGGAAATCTCTCACAGCAAAAGCGATCGCACATCACTGGCATCTCCCCCTATTGCGCTTGGATGTAGGACGTCTCTTTGGTGGTTTGGTGGGGGAATCTGAATCCCGTACTAGGCAAATGGTTCAATTAGCAGAAGCTTTAGCTCCCTGCATTCTTTGGATTGACGAAATTGATAAAGCCTTCTCTGGAATTGATTCTAAAGGAGATGCGGGGACTACTAGTCGTGTATTTGGTACTTTCATCAACTGGCTAGCGGAAAAGCAATCCCCAGTATTTGTTGTCGCTACGGCTAATAATATTCAGGCTTTACCTCCAGAAATGCTCCGTAAAGGTCGATTTGATGAAATTTTCTTCGTAGGCTTACCGAGCCAGGAAGAACGTTATGCCATTTTTGAGCTACATTTATCTCGACTGCGACCTCACAACCTTAAGAGTTATGATTTAGAACGTCTGGCTTATGAAACCCCAGACTTTTCTGGAGCAGAAATAGAGCAGACCTTGATCGAAGCAATGCATATCGGCTTTAGTCAAAACCGAGACTTTGCCACAGATGATATCTTAGAAGCTGCCAGCCAAATTATTCCTCTAGCTCGGACTGCGCAAGAGCAAATCCAATTCCTGCAAAATTGGGCAGCTGCCGGTAAAGCTCGCCTAGCCTCCAGAGATGGCCGTTTTACCAATCGCATTCAGAGACAAGCGTGGTAATTAGTGTTTGTTAGTCAACAAATAACAAACAACAAATAACAAACAACAAATAACAAATAACTATGAGTTTATCAGGTGTAACTCAATTCATCATCGGCTTCTTCCTCGGCATCTTCCTTTTAGTAAGTGCTGGTGCGGCTGCTGGCTATTACTTCTTTACGAAATTGTCAACTGCTCCAGAAAAACCAATCTTTCCTGAAGAGCAACCCAAACCATCCCCAACTGCCAAAGCAGCCAGTTCTCCTAAGCCGTCTCCCTCTCCATCGAAACAGCAACCTAAACCCACTCCCAGTGCATCACCCAAGAAGCAACTAGAGCCAGGGGCTTATAAAGCTACTGTAACCTGGCCAGAAGGTTTGAGCCTCCGGGATGAGCCTTCGGGAAATGCCAACCGTATTGGTGGTATTGCCTACAATCAAGAAATCATTATCCTCAAAGATAGTGATGATAAACTATGGCAGAAAGTGCGCTTACCGGATACAGACCAAGAAGGTTGGGTTAGAGCAGGTAATGTTAAAAAAGTTGAATAAAGGGATTAGGGAAGCAATGGATAATTGGGAATGGATAATTGGGAATGGCTAATTGCTAATGGCTAATTGCTAATGGCTAATTGCTAATTGGGGATTTAGATAACCACATAAGGTACAGAGTGAAAGATGTTGTTTAACTCTACCACCTAAAACCTAATTGGCTCGTGCCTGTTTAACCATATCAATCAAGGTGTGGTGGGCATCTTCAGAATCTTTCAAAGTATGATCAAATTCAATACGTAGTGGTACTGATGAGCCCTTCGCTTGGGTCATAAGATTCATCCCTTGAGGGTCAATTGAGAGCATTTGGGCTGACTCAGTATCGGGTGCGCTACCAAAAGTTTTGGCGTAGAGAGCTACTGCCTCCGCATGATCTTCATTCATGTGCTTGCAAATGCGATCGCTCACTTCTGGAGAAAAGGGGTCAGACATAATTTAGCTCCTGTGCTAATGGTTATATTGAACTATTTTTGCTGTAAAACTTTACAATACCAATTTCACAAAATCTTACCACGAAGCTAGACGAAACCTGGTAATGTATAATTTGCAACTGTTTATTGCCCACACTTGAGCTTGTGACATACCGAAATCCTGTTCCCACTGTTGATATTATTGTTGAATTAGTAGACCGCCCTCATCGACCAATTGTTTTGATTGAACGTCAAAATCCCCCCCTCGGTTGGGCAATTCCTGGTGGTTTTGTGGATTACGGTGAATCAGTAGAAACAGCAGCTGTGCGGGAGGCGCAAGAGGAAATTAGCTTGTCAGTTGATTTAATAGAACAGTTTCAGGCGTATTCAGACCCCGACCGCGATCCTCGGCAACACACCATCAGTGTAGTGTTTTTGGCAACAGCAACAGGAGAACCTCAGGCAGCTGATGACGCCAAAAATCTGGAAATTTTTCACCCTTGGGATCTTCCAGCCAATCTCTGCTTTGATCATGGAAATATTCTGCGGGATTACTGGCGTTATCGTTATTACGGAATACGCCCTCACTTGCTGTAAAACTCCACCACAACCCCGTAGGGGCGCACCGACGTGCATTGGTGTCAACTTAAGGTGAAAAGCGCTTGAAGCTGGGGAGCGGAGGAGCGGAGGAGCGGAGGAGCATTATCTTGATCCTGTCGCTGGCTCTTTTTACTGTTAATCAAGTAGGGTAACGCCACCCGCTAAGAGAGAAAGTAGAACGTCTCGAAAGCATCAATTGGCAAGGGTTGTGGCTTAAGTTGACACCAATGACCGACGTGCGCCCAATCGGATTGAGATGGGGGAGCAAGATTTGGCTCGAAGAACCATTTGCTGATGTAGAGACGCGCCATGGCGCGTCTCTACTGAAATGTCGCGATCGCAGGTAGGGGCGATTCATGAATCGCCCTCATGGGGATTATCAGGGAAAGAAATGGTAAGTCCTGATACTTGGTGATTTACCAAATCGAAACAGAGCAAGAGGATGCAGCAACAAGATACTAACTTTATACTGGGGAAGAGTATGGCAATCGTGAGCTTGATACGAAGTTGCGTTCATAGATAGTAATTTATCTTCCTTGTCTTCCTTGTATCCCTTACCATTCCTATCTACTACGTTTGAGAAGCAACTTGGTATTAGTTTCTGGGTTGGGTGCGTCGCCTTGATTCCTTTATCTTGGGATTTCAATCTTTATAGATCTTTCTCTTTGGCAGTAATTATCTATCGGGTTGACGTGCTCTTACGTTCGTTCATCTATACGTCGGATACACAACAGCTGTTGAACTGTCATCACTATGCCACTTTCCAACACTGGTAGCATTCTGGCTACGTTGACTCAGTTAACTACACTCAATCGGACAAGTATTTTGACTAACCGAGTCAAAGAGCTATCCGTTCCGGAATTTATTTGCTTGTTGGACTTCATCACCGCTGAATTTCAACAATTTCTGCGGGCGATCGAGATGATCAACAATGAAGCTCTCGAAACCATGTTAGAGCAGGTGATGGATGCCTTTACCCTCAAAGTTGGTCAAATTTTGCAAGCTGACCGTACTACCATTTTTTTGGTAGATGCGGAAAAAGATCAACTCTGGGCAAAAATTCCCCGTTTCCAAACAGAATCAAATTATAAAGTAGAACCAGGAACTGAGGGCAACAAAGGGATAGAGATTCGGATTCCCCTCAAT
>JAAHHL010000722.1 GCA_010672185.1 Caldora sp. SIO3E6
TAGGAGGCAGGAGGCAGGAGGCAGGAGGCAGGAGGAAGGAGGCAGGAGGCAGGAGGCAGGAGGCAGGAGGCAGGAGGCAGGAGGCAGGAGGCAGGAGAAGGAAGTATGTATCTTTTAATTTTGGTATGACAATGCCTATCCTAAAGCCTACTATTGCCCTAAAAAACTAGCGAAGCTTCGCCCTCACCTCTTTCTCAACCTACCACCTAACACCTACCACCTAACACCTACCACCTAACACCTAATTGCTTTTACTGGAGGTTTTCCTGGTCTTTTTCGCTGTTGTTTTCTTGGTTGTACCTGTAGATTTCCTGCTAGTAGACTTCTTAGTAGATGACTTAGCTGCCAACAGTTCTAGAGCCATCTCTAGAGTTATGTCCTCCGAGGATTTCCCTTCTGGAAGGGAAGCATTAGTTTTCTTGTGCTTCACATAAGGTCCATAAGGGCCATCGTAAATATTGATTGGTTCATTATCTTGGGGATGATTGCCCAATTCCTTTAAAGCTGTCTTCGTTTTACTGCGACTTCCTCCTCGTGATTTTTTCGGTTGAGCCAACAATTCTAATGCACGTTCTAAGTCAATTGTCAATATATCGTCACCAGCTTTCAGAGAACGGTAATCTTTTCCCTCTTTGCCCTGATCATGAACTACATAGGGGCCAAAGCGTCCTAACCCAGCCTTAACTTTGCTACCGGTTGCCGGGTGTTCACCCAATAGCCGGGGCAGGGACAGCAGTCCTACTGCCATCTCCAAGGTAACATCTTCCTTGTTAACTCCCTTAGGCAAAGATGCTCGTTTGGGCTTTTTTTTGTCCTCTGTTACTTCCCCTAGCTGAACATAAGGGCCATAACTACCAATGAGTAGAAAAATCGGATCGCCAGTCTCTGGGTGGAGTCCCAGTTTCTCTGGTCCTTCGGTTTTCTGCTTAAGTAACACCTCAACCTGCTCTGGATCTAGATCCGCTGGGGTAAGATCCTTGGGAATCGAAGCTTTTAAGGGATTTTGTTCATTCTCTACCTCAATATAGGGACCAAATCTACCGATGCGGACTTTGGCTTCTAGGTTTTCGAGTTCAACGGTACGGGCAACATTGGGGTCAATTTCAGTCTCTCTGTCTTTAACCTGGTTTTCTAGACCTTTTTCTCCTTTATAAAATTGCTGGAGATAAGGTAACCATTCTGCTTCTCCGGTGGAAATTTCATCCAGGGTTCGCTCCATCTTAGCGGTAAAACTAGTGTCTACCAAATCTGGAAAATGCTTTTCTAGGAGACTGGTAACCGCAAAGGCAGTGAAGGTAGGGATCAGGGCATTCTTGCTCATCTGGGCATAGCCGCGATCGCTTATCGTACCAATAATACTGGCATAGGTACTAGGACGCCCGATACCCTCTTGTTCTAGGGTTTTTACCAGAGACGCTTCAGTATAACGGGCTGGGGGTTGGGTTTCGTGGCCAATGGCTTCTAGTTCAGTGCAGTCGGGATGATCTCCCACTTTTAGGGGAGGCAGAATCACTTCTTGGTCTTCCAAGGCCGCATTGGGGTCATCAGAACCTTCTACATAAGCCCGGAGAAAGCCAGGAAAGTCGATACGCTTACCCGTTGAGCGAAATCCTGCATCCTCTACTTGTAACAGTACTGTGATTTGGGTAATTTGTGCATTGGCCATTTGGCAAGCAACGGTACGCTTCCAAATCAAGTCGTAGAGAGCTAGTTCTTTACCGCCTAAACCGGTTTCTTTCGGTGTGCGGAAAGTTTGACCCGCTGGGCGAATTGCCTCGTGAGCTTCTTGAGCCCCTTTGCTTTTAGTCGTATATTGGCGGGGTTTGGGAGAGAGGTATTTTTTGCCGTACATTTGCTCTACACAGCTACGTGCTGCTGCGATCGCTTGCTCTGACAAATGCACTGAATCTGTCCGCATATAGGTAATATAACCCTGCTCATACAGATTTTGAGCAATCCGCATTGCCTCACGGGCAGACAAACGCAGTTTCCGGTTTGCTTCCTGTTGTAGGGTTGAAGTGGTAAAAGGTGGAGCCGGTTTGCGAGTGACTGGTTTTTCTTCTATTTCCGTCACTGTCCAAGTTTTATCCGTCAGGCGTTCCTGAAGTTCTCGAGCTTCTGCTTCATTCAGCAGCTTCACCTTCCGCCCTGCAATAATTTGACCTGTATTGGGGTCAAAATCGCTACCGGTAGCAATTTTCGTACCTGCGAGGGTAATTAACCGCGACTCGAAAGAAGCTTTGTTTTGCTCCAGAGTTGCTTTCAAGTCCCAATAACTCCCTTGGCGGAAAGCTCGACGCTGGCGCTCTTTTTTCACCAACAACCGTACTGCAACAGATTGCACTCGCCCAGCAGATAAACCCCGGGCAATTTTTTTCCAGAGCAGAGGAGAAAGAGTATAACCTACAAGCCGGTCTAAAATTCGCCGCGTTTCTTGGGCATGTACCAACCGTGTATCAGTATCACGGCAGTTTTTCAATGCCTCACGAATCGCTTCTTGGGTGATTTCGTGAAATACCATCCGCTTAGTGGGCACTTTTGGCTTCAGTAGTTGCTGTAGATGCCAACTAATGCTTTCTCCCTCCCGGTCTTCATCTGTAGCGAGAACTAGCTCATCAGCCCCTTTGAGAGCTTCTTTCAACTCCTTGACTACTTTCTGTTTGCTCTTGGGCACAACGTACAAAGGTTCAAAACTAGCATCCACATTTACCCCCAACTGCGCCCATTTTTCCCCTTTGACTGCTTCGGGAATTTCTTCTGCAGAAGAGGGAAGATCACGTACATGACCCATAGATGCCTCTACACGGTAGCCAGAGGGCAAATAATTACGAATGGTACGTGCTTTAGTCGGAGATTCAACGATGACGAGGGTTGTCATGAGAGTTTAATCAAATAGCAGCGGCGCTGAATAGTCTAACTTAGATATTTTTTGCGAAATGTAAAGCAAAATTTCAGTATTAACTGGTTGTAATATAGCCTGACAAGCTTCCCCAATACTAAACTCTCATAACCTTAAATGACATCTTGGGGCATTAGGGAGCAGAGTTGAGCAAGTTTTTCTTCTAGCTGGAGAATAAGTGTTCTAGACACCAAACTCCTGACTACGCCTGTCTCAGCTTAAAACACAGTCAGGTAAATTAAGCGACTTAAATTAATTTCGTTAAGTTAAGCTGGGGAAGTTGGGGAGACAAGGGAGCTGAGGGAGCTGAGGGAGCTGAGGGAGCTGAGGGAGCTGAGGGAGACAGGGGGGACAGGTGGGACAGGGGGGACAAGGAAGATAAAGGAGAGGAACTTCGATTTCCAAACAACCAGCAACCAACAACCAACAACAAACAACAAATAACAAATAACAAAATATGGCTGATGTAATTGATTACAAGATTTATGGACAGTCGCTGCAACTGGTAGAGATTGAGCTTGATCCTGGAGAAGGAGTAAGAGCAGAAGTAGGTACTATGACCTACATGGAACAGGGTATTGCCATGCAAACCAATACTGGTGGTGGCTTATTTGCAGGCTTCAAACGGATGTTAACGGGAGACGGTTTCTTTATCACCACTTTTTTGAACAATGGACGGGGCAAATCCAGTGTAGGTTTTGCTGCCCCTTATCCTGGTGGAATAATACCGTTGAATTTAGCTGAGTTTGGTGGTGAGTTTTTGTGCCAGAAGGATTCTTTTATCTGTGCTGCCAAAGGTATCGAAATTGATATCGCTTTCACCAAACGTCTGGGAGCTGGTTTTTTTGGTGGTGAAGGCTTTATCTTGCAAAGGTTAAAAGGAGATGGATTAGCTTTCGTACATGCTGGGGGAACCATCATTGAGAAAAATCTTGCACCAGGAGAAGAGTTGCGGGTAGATACTGGTTGTTTAGTAGCTTTTGCTCCATCGATAGACTATAGCATAGAGTATATTGGCGGGTTCAAGAATGCTTTATTTGGTGGCGAAGGGTTGTTTTTGGCAAAAATGACTGGACCTGGGAAGTTATACCTGCAAAGTCTACCTTTTTCACGATTAGCTGAACGAATTACTTCAACTATTTCTATACCATCACCACCATCACCAGTTATTGATAACTAAGGTGGTAGGTATTAGGTGTTAGGCAATGGTGACAAGTTAAAGGGTGGTGAATTTTGTCAACTCCCATATATGGTGTTTGGGGGCTAAAAAAGACCCTATATATGGAAATACCCAAGGGTCAAGGAAAATTATATTCTTCTTCCTCCGCTTCTCTGCTCCTCCGCTCTTCTGCTCCTCTGCTCCTCTGCTCCTCTGCTCCTCTGCTCCTCCGCTCCTCTGCTCCTCTGCTCCTCCGCTCCTCCGCTTCTCTGCTCCTCCGCTCCTCTGCTCCTCTGCTCCTCCGCTCCCTTGAC
>JAAHHL010000723.1 GCA_010672185.1 Caldora sp. SIO3E6
TTTGGCAGATTTTTAATGTCTTCTTTACGGGACTCCTTGAAATATCAGGCTAACCTGTAGATGCAACCAACCGCACTACAAGTTAAGCAAACTTTGCAAGGAGTTTTATGACACAACCCAGCTTCGGCGTAATTGGTTTAGCTGTTATGGGCGAAAACTTAGCCCTCAATGTGGAAAGTCGCGGTTTTCCCGTCGCAGTTTACAACCGTACCGCTGCTAAAACTGAAGAGTTTATGAGCAAGCGTGCCCCAGGTAAGCAGGTAACAGCTGCCTATTCCTTGGAAGAGTTTGTCAAAACCCTAGCACGTCCTCGCAAAATCTTAGTAATGGTGAAGGCTGGCAAACCAGTTGACGCAGTAATTGAGCAACTCAAACCCTTGCTAGATCCAGATGATATGATCATCGATGGTGGCAACTCTCTCTACGGCGATACCGAACGACGCACCCAAGATTTAGAAGCCACTGGACTGGGATTTGTGGGCATGGGAGTCAGCGGTGGCGAAGAAGGAGCTCTCAATGGCCCTAGTCTTATGCCGGGAGGTACTGACACTGCTTATAAAGAATTAGAGCCAATTTTAACCAAAATTGCCGCTCAGGTAGATGATGGCCCTTGTGTTACCTACATCGGACCCGGTGGTGCTGGTCACTATGTCAAAATGGTACACAACGGTATTGAATACGGCGATATGCAGCTGATTGCTGAAGCCTATGACATACTTAAGAATGGCTTGGGACTTGACCATAAACAGCTCCATGAAGTGTTTTCTGAGTGGAATACTACTGATGAGCTCAATTCTTTTTTGATTGAAATTACTGCGGATATCTTCAAGTACGTTGATCAAGATACCAATCTGCCTTTAGTGGATTTGATTCTGGATTCTGCGGGACAAAAAGGAACCGGACGTTGGACGGTAGTGAGTTCCTTAGAGCTAGGAGTTCCCATTCCCACTATGTATGCAGCAGTCAATGCCCGTGTTATCTCTTCTTATAAAGATGAGCGGATAGCCGCAGCTAAAGAATTAACTGGTCCTGCGGGTAAATATGATGGAGATGCCAAAGCATTAATCAACAAAGTGCGGGATGCTCTCTATTGCTCAAAAATGTGTTCCTATGCTCAGGGCATGGCACTGTTGAGCAAGGCATCAGAAGAGTTTAACTACAATCTAAACTTGGCAGAAACTGCTCGTATTTGGAAAGGTGGCTGCATTATTCGGGCTGGTTTCTTGGATAAGATTAAAAATGCCTTCAACGAAAACCCTAAACTACCTAATCTGTTGTTAGCTCCTGAGTTTAAACAGACTATTTTAGATCGGCAGAATGCTTGGCGAGAAGTGCTAGCCACATCCAACCAACTGGGGATTCCAGTTCCAGCTTTTAGTGCATCTTTGGATTACTTCGACAGCTACCGACGAGAGCGCCTACCCCAAAACATTACCCAAGCACAACGCGACTACTTTGGTGCTCATACCTACGAGCGGGTAGATAAACCCAGGGGTGAGTTCTTCCACACAGAGTGGGCGGCAAATACTTAACAAGGCAAGAGGAAACAGCAAGCAGGGAAGACAAGGAAGACAAGGGGGACAAGGGAGACAAGGAAGATATTTACGCCCATCAATTCCTAATTTTCAATTCCCTATTTCCCATATTTGTAGGGGCGGGTTTAGGGACAATTTGGCTCATTATACCAGAAACTGCTCATCAAAACCCGCCCTGCCGCTATCCCCTAAGAACCGGGTTTCTGAATTGACGCCCTAGAGCGTCGGTCCAGTAGAAGTGGTTGACAAAGCCAAGAAAATGTGAATATCTAAAAATCTGGATTGAAATCTATGCGTTATTCTGTTGAACTGATTGGGCGGGTTTTGTATTAAGATTATCGTTTCATTCGTTAAAGGTGACCCTAAACCCGCCCAATCAGCAATTCATATTGTATGTTTTGGGTATCTCAGGTGACTTGATTCACTTCACCCATTACAGATACGAGGTTCTCAAGAGCGATCGCTTCAACTAAATCAATCCAAGAGCGACAGCCACCGTATTCCTAACAGTAGAGAATCATCAATGGCTAATTCGTCACTTACTCCACTAAGGAACTGGCTATGGCAAGAGATAGATTTCATAATGTTGTGAGAACTGCTCTAGAAAAAGACAATTGGGAAATTACCGCTGACCCTTATGAGATTAGTATCGACGACGTAGATTTTGAAATTGATTTGGCAGCAGAGCAATTATTAGCAGCAGAAAGGGAAAATCAGAAAGTTGCGGTGGAAGTAAAAAGCTTTATCACTTCATCTCATGTATCAGGTTTTCATACAGCTTTAGGCCAATTTCTTAACTATCGAGATGCACTATCAAGAATAGAACCTGAACGCCAACTTTATCTAGCTGTACGAGAACCAATTTTTGAAAGTTTTTTCCAACGACGCTTTATTCTGGCAGCAGTTCAACGATATCAACTGCGATTATTGGTTTATGATGTAGAACAGGAGGTGATTGTTCAATGGCTGTAGAGCAATATCGCCAATATCTGCGCCAGATGCTTTCTGAACGTGCCCAACGTGCTGCGCGGCAGAGAACAGAACCGGAATATGAGGTTCATACAGTTTTTGATACAGAGCAAGACCACTACCAAATATTGTACGTTGGTTGGCTTAGAAATAAACGCCATTTTGGTTGTATCTTCCATGCTGATATCAAGGGTGGGAAAATTTGGATTCAGCATGATGGTACAGAAGTGGGACTTGCTAATCACTTAGTAGAAATGGGAGTACCAAAGCAAGATATTGTTTTGGCATTCCATGAACCGGCGGTACGTCAATATACCGATTTTGGAACAGGTTAACTGTAATAGGGCTTGTGGGGCTTCTTGCCGAACCTGCTAAAAGCTGATAGCTAAAGGCTCTGATTAACTTCCTCGACTGACAAACCAAGAGCTACCGCTACTTGCTCTACACTCAACCCTAACCCTAAGAGTCGGGGAATAGCATCACGCCTTGCTTGAGCTTCTTGTTCGGCACGTTGAGCTTCTTGTTGAGCACGTTGGGACTCTTGTTCGGCTCGTTGAGATTCTTGTTGAGCACGTTGAGATTCTTGTTCGGCTCGTTGAGACTCTTGTTGAGCACGTTGAGATTCTTGTTCGGCTCGTTGGGACTCTTGTTCGGCTCGTTGGGACTCTTGTTGAGCACGTTGGGACTCTTGTTCGGCTCGTTGGGACTCTTGTTCGGCTCGTTTTGAGGTTTCCACATAAGTCTCCATCCTTTGCCCATCTGGTCTATACAGTTCCAATGACCCTCTAGCCTTCTCAAATCGGCAACCGAGCCTCGGACTGAGCCAGCCTTCCATATTACCAATAGGAAGCAACTGCTTATTCTGTTTTAACCACCCCTTGAGTACATTTGTTGCTGGATCATATAAATAATACTCCTCCACACCATAACGCTCATAGAACTTAAATTTGGCCAGCATCTCGGCTTTGGTGTTGCTATTGGAGAGGATTTCAAAGACAACTTGGGGTGCTATATTTTCTTCCTGGAATTGCTTGTAGGAGCGTCGATCGCCTTTGGGGCGACCAAAAACCACCATCACATCCGGTGCTTGACTTTTCGCCACTCCTTCTACCGCTTCTACAGGATACCAGAGTAAATCTCCAGCGACAAAAACATTAGGGTCATCGGCGAACAGGGCATCAATGCCGCCTTGAATAGTGGTAATTAGACGAAACTGAACGGTATTGTCGGACAAAGGTTTACCATCGCTTTCGGGATAAAGCCAATCGGAATCGGCGGCAGTGGGTTGAAGTTGCTGAACCATAATATCAGCTTCCAGGAGATTTTAGATTTTGGATTAAAGAATTGAATTAATACAACTCTAACGTGCTGCGAAAATTTGGATTCAGCACGATGGTACAGAAGTGGGGTTTCTCGCCGAACCTGCTAAAAGCTGATAGCTAAAGGCTCTGATTAACTTCCTCAACTGACAAATTAAGAGCTGCCGCTACTTGCTCTACACTCAACCCTAACTCTAAGAGTCGGGGAATAGCATCACGCCTTGCTTGGGCTTCTTGTTCGGCACGTTGAGACTCTTGTTGAGCACGTTGAGCTTCTTGTTCGGCACGCTGGGACTCTTGTTGAGCACGTTGAGATTCTTGTTCGGCTCGTTGAGACTCTTGTTCGGCTCGTTTTGAGGTTTCCACATAAGTCTCCATCCTTTGCCCATCTGGTCTATACAGCTCCAGTGAACCCCTATCCTTCTCAAATCGGCAACCGAGCCTCGGACTGAGCCAGCCTTCCATATTACCAATAGGAAGCAACTGCTTATTCTGTTTTAACCACCCCTTGAGTACATTTGTTGCTGGATCATATAAATAATACTC
>JAAHHL010000724.1 GCA_010672185.1 Caldora sp. SIO3E6
CTTCTTCCTCCGCTCCTCTGCTCCTCCGCTCCTCTGCTCCTCCGCTCCTCTGCTCCTCCGCTCCTCTGCTCCTCCGCTCCTCTGCTCCTCCGCTCCTCTGCTCCTCTGCTCCTCTGCTCCTCCGCTCCCCACACCTTTTTTTCACTCACCCCTCTGCCTCGCAACTCCCTTGCTTGATGATTTTAGATTTAATCTCTTCTTGTAGGGCATTTTGGTTTGATAGAGTGACAAAAGCTAGAGTATACAAAGATGGAAAACAATCATGCAAAATCAGGTTGATAATGACCGCTCGTTTGCCCTAGAGACGGCGTGGCAGCGCTACGCCCAACTCAAGACCAAGGCTTCAGAGGTTTTCCAACTGTACCAGAATCTGCGGTTGCAAGCGATCGCTTTTTCTCTATTGGCCATTTTACTAGTGGTGATTGCCAGCACAGACAACGACTGGTTCACACCCCTGATAGCCAAAGGGCTCACCGGCAGTCTAGTATTAATCCCAATTGTCGCCTTAGTAACCTTTGCCATTAGTAGAAAATTTCAACAGGGAGAGTACTGGCAGGTACTCAACGCTGGTGCTGAAGAAATTAGAAAAGAGATTTATCTGTACCGAACTCTACTGCTAGGACAAGGAAGCCGTCACCAATGGCTCAACGAAAGGGTAACAGCAATTCAGTGTCAGGTAATGGAGAGTATTGGTGGCAATTTTGTCCTCAAGCCCTATACTGGTACAATTCCACCGGAACAACCCAACAGTGATTCGGGTTTTGCTGATTTGCTGGCAGATGACTACCTGTACTATCGCTTAGAAGCCCAGCAGCAAACTTTTACTGAAGAACTAACCTTACTCGAGACTACCCGAACTAACCTCAAGATCGGAATTTTCCTGTTGGGTGGCATCAGCGCCTTGTTACCGGTACTGAGTCTTAATTATAGCATTTGGGTGGCTTTTACCCTAGCTTTGGCCACCGCCTTAACTCTCTGGTGGGAACTTTGCCGATTAGACGAACGGATTAACCAAGGTAACCAACTGATTCTTGCCCTTAATCTGATTCGCGATCGCTGGCAAAGTTTAACCCCCCAAGAACACACGGGGAATGAATTTTTCCAACTCGTACTTGCTACCGAGAAAGTACTCTGGAGCCAGCACAACCTCACCCTAGTTCAAATGCGTCAGGCAGTAGCCCAACTGCAAAACCCCAGCAGGGATTTGCTGGTGGAAATCCTAGACAAACCGGTGGCGGAAGAGATTAACCGCGCCTTACTTCCCAAACTCCCAATTAAACCCCAAACAGAAATAGAAGCAGAAACTGAAACTGAAACTGAAACTCTTACTGCGGAGGTGGAAGTTATTCCCGAAACTACAGTAACTGTGGAGAAAGTCCAACCCCTCCAAGAGGAACCGGAAAAAGCAGTTAAAAAGGGATTACCTCATGCTTTTGTAGTTATGCCTTTCGGTAAAAAACCAGGACGTGATGGAGTCGTGGTTGATTTTGATAGCGTTTACCAAGACTTAATTAAACCTGCCTTGGAAGAGGCAGGTTTTGAATCATTTCGTGCCGATGAGGAGGAAATGAGCGGGGACATATTAACCGATATGTTCCAAGAACTTTTGCTAGCAGATTTGGTGCTCACAGACCTAAGTATTGACAATGCCAATGTTTTTTATGAACTGGGGGTTCGTCACGCCTTACGCAAGCGGGGACTAGTTCACATTCAATGTGGTCGGACTTATCTACCTTACGATATTTTTAATGTTCGTACCCTGCCCTATCACTGCGATGAAAATGGTCGCCCTCATCCTCAGTTCCTAGAAAAAGACAAGCAGGCAATTATTAAAACAGCTCGTGCCACTTGGGAATCTGATGAAAATCGCATTCACAGTCCCATTTTTCAATTACTTAACGGTCTTTGTGAACCAGACCGCAAAGCCCTAAAAACGCCCTTAGCTACAGGCTACTGGCAAGAGTATAAAAAGTGGCAAGAGCGGATACATATTGCCGAACGACAAAAGCGAATTGGTGATGTGCTGCTCTTAACTGAAGAAGTGACCAATCCCCTAATTAAATGCGAAGCGATTGCTGAAGCTGGTAAATCTCTAAAAAATCTGGGAAATTGGGCTCTTGCTCTTAAGGAATATCGACAAGGGCTGAAAATTGAGTCGAACAATTCAGAGTTTCGCCGGGAGGAAGCGTTTCACCTAGGCAAACTGAAGCAATTTGATGAAGCGATTATCAAGTTAGAAGCATTATTGCTAGATGAACCTGATAATATTGGAGCTCTATCATGCTTAGCTGACGTTTACAAAGAAGTTTGGTGCAGTGAATGGGCAGATATAAAAGATGATGAACAGAAGCGTTTAAAAAACGCTTATGAATCGGCTCACTTGCTGAAAAAATCCATTGAGACTTACCTCAAAGCCTACCGCCTAAATCAAACTCATTACTACTCAGGTATCAATGCTTTGATTTGGTTAGCTCTCTTAGAACATCTCTTAGAGCAATTTGAAACCGATAGTGACTCAGAAGAAGACGCTCTCAAGCAACAGTTGCCCCTACTCAAAGGGTCTATTCAGTTTGGTTTGGAAAGTACGATCAAAAAAAATGAATATGATGCTTTGGCTTTTGTTGCCTTAGGAGACTTAGCAGTCTGCACCGCTCTAGATCCAAAACGAGTAACAAGAGCTTACAAAAAGGCACTGGCTCTGCTATGGAACAATAAATTTGCCTTAGAAACTTCCCTCACTAAACTGCAGTTACTCGAAGCGCTAAAATTCCGTTCCGATTACGTCAAAGCTGGTATTGTTGTTCTTGAAGAAGAGCTACATCGAATTACCCGCAAGGAGGAAGTATTGGCTAGTTCTACAGATACTGATCCCTCACGAGTTATCCTCTTTTCTGGTCACATGATCGATAGTGCTGACCGTCCCAAACCACGCTTCCCAGCCAATATGGAAGACGAAGCTCGCCAGAAAATTAACGAGGCAATCGATAAGTTAAGCACCGATTATGACTGTTTAGGGATTGTTCCAGGAATTTCTTGCGGCGGAGATATTCTATTTATCGAAGCCTGTTTGCAACGCAGCATCAAAGTTGAAATCTTTCTTCCCTTTGAACCTGCTGAGTTTATTGCCAATTCTGTTAGCTTTGCTGGTGATAATTGGGTGAAGCGATTCTACGCTATTCTCAATCATCCGAATGTTACGATTAACCTGCAACTTGAGCGACTGGGGAAAGTCCCAGCAGGGGATAATGTTTACGAGCGCAACAATCGCTGGGTACTCTACTCCACCTTAATGTATGGCATAGACAAGGTACGGTTAGTTGTTTTGTGGAATGGGAAGGGAGGTGATTCCCTTGGTGGTACAGGTGATATGGTTCAACAAGTTCGTCAATTCGGGGGAGTTGTTGAGCATCTCGATACCACGAAGTTTGATTATTGGAAAAATCTCAACAATGGTTAAGCTCATCCCTAGAGCGGCGATTCAGTAATCATGGGGTGAGCTTTCATTCCTGTGTGGGGAGTGTGGGGAGTGTGGGAGGTGTGGGGAGATGGGAACAGCTGAAAGTATTGATTTATCGTTTCTCAATTTGTCAACTTTTATTACTGAATTGGTGTTCTAGAAGGAATGGGCTAATACCTAAAACCTACCACCTACCACCTAACACCCATTGGTGACAAGTTAAGGTAAAGATGTCGTTGTCAAGGGAGCGGAGGAGCGGAGGAGCGGAGGAGCGGAGGAAGAAGAATACAATTTTCCTTAACCCTTGGAGTATTTCCATATATAGGTTTTTTTTAGAACCACTACTCCATATATGGGAGTTGACAAAATGCACGACCTTTTAACTTGTCACCATTGCCTAACACCTAACACCTAACACCTACCACCTACCACCTATCACCTACCACCTATCACCTACCACCTAACACCTAACACCTAACACCTACCATGTCTCAACCAATAAAAATTCTCGCTTTTGCTGGTAGCGCTCGCATCGAATCCTTCAATAAAAAGCTGGTCAAAATTGCTGCCGAAGGAGCCAAGGTTGCTGGAGCCGAAGTTACCTACCTAGACTTGCTGGATTACCCCATGCCCTTATTTAATCAAGATTTGGAGGCTTCAGAACTGCCCGAGACAGTTGTTCAGTTCAAAGCTTTATTGAACAGCCATCAAGGACTCCTAATTTCCTGTCCAGAATACAACGGTTCGATTACACCACTCCTCAAAAATGCCATAGATTGGGCTTCCCGTCCAGGACCCGGAGATGCACCGGCACTAGGTTGCTTTAAAGGGAAAGTCGCAGCTTTATTCGCAACCTCTCCAGGTGGTTTAGGGGGAATACGAGGACTAGTTCATGTTCGCGCAATA
>JAAHHL010000725.1 GCA_010672185.1 Caldora sp. SIO3E6
AGGGGTTTGAACCCCTGGTGGGTAAAGCAACTAGTGCAAAATTTGAGTTAAACCGACAACTTTAGTCTTGACGAGTTACTAATCAAGCACCTCCCCGCAACTTATCCAACACACTACGATCCTCCAAAGTAGAAGTATCTCCAGCCACTTCTTCCCCTGCTGCTAAATTCCGCAACAAGCGCCGCATAATCTTCCCAGATCGAGTCTTCGGCAGTGCATCAGTAAAGCGAATTTCACCAGGACGCGCGATCGCACCAATCTCACCAACTACATGTTTCTTCAGTTCTTTCTCTAGTTCCTCAGTTGCATCAATACTACCCTCTAGGGTGACAAAAGCAAAGACATCTTCTCCCTTCACTTCATCCGGCTTACCCACTACCGCTGCTTCTGCTACTGCGGGGTGGGATACTAAGGCTGACTCTACTTCCATTGTACCCAAACGGTGTCCTGAAACATTAATTACGTCATCAACACGACCCATTACCCAGAAGTAACCATCTTCATCTTTCCTTGCACCATCCCCAGCAAAGTAGAGGTATTGTCCATCCTTGGGGGGAATATGTTCCCAATAGGTGCGGCGGAAGCGCTCAGGGTTGCCGTACACTGTCCGCATCATCCCCGGCCAGGGATGCCTGACTACCAAGTAACCCCCTTGATTATCTTCTACGGGATTGCCTTCTAAATCGACGATATCAGCAATAATCCCTGGGAAGGGGAAAGTTGCCGAACCTGGTTTTGTAGGAGTTGCACCGGGAAGGGGAGTAATCATAAAGCCGCCGGTTTCCGTTTGCCACCAAGTATCCACAATCGGACAGCGTTCCCCACCAATAATACGGTGATACCAGATCCAGGCTTCTGGGTTAATCGGTTCTCCTACAGTTCCCAATATCCGTAGGGAAGACAAATCCCTGGCGTTGGGATACTCCTCTCCCATCTTAATTAATGCGCGAATTGCAGTAGGAGCGGTGTAGAAAATATTAACACCGTACTTTTCTACCACATCCCAGAGACAACCAGGATTGGAAGGACGAGGCGCACCTTCATACATTAAAGTAGTGGCTCCATTGGACAGGGGGCCATAAACTATGTAACTGTGACCAGTAATCCAGCCGACATCAGCAGTACACCAGTAGACATCGGTATCCTTAAGATCAAATGTCCACTTCAGGGTCATATGGGTGTAGAGATTATAACCGCCAGTAGTGTGGACAACGCCCTTGGGTTTACCGGTAGTACCACTAGTGTAGAGGATAAAGAGCATATCTTCACTATCCATCGGTTCTGCCGGACAATCTCCAGATACCCCAGCTTGCAAGTCATGCCACCAATGATCCCTTCCTGGTTCCATGGTAATTTCTTGTGCAGTGCGCTTGACAACCAGGACGTTTTCTACAGTAGGTGCACCATTGTTTGCTAAGGCTTTATCTACTTGTTCTTTGAGACTCACAATCTTATCTTTGCGCCAACCACCATCAGCAGTGATGACTAACTTCGCTTCCGCATCCACCAATCGGTCTTTTAACGCTTCGGCACTAAAACCACCAAAAACTACAGTATGGGGGGCACCAATCCGAGCACAAGCTAGCATGGCGATCGCAGCTTCAGGGATCATGGGCATATAAATACCAACGCGATCGCCTTTTGTTACTCCCAACTGTTTTAATACATTAGCAAACTGGCAGACTTCTCGGTGCAGTTGGGCATAGGTAAGAGTGCGAGAATCTCCCGGTTCCCCTTCCCAAATCAAAGCTGCTTTATTTCTGCGCCAAGTGGTGAGGTGTCTGTCAAGACAGTTGTAAGAAATATTAATTTTGCCCCCAACAAACCACTGAGCAAAGGGTGGTTGCCAATCTAATACCTTGTCCCACTTTTGGAACCAATGTAACTCACTTGCCGCCAACTCTTCCCAAAACTTTTCGGGGTCAGCTTTCGCTTGGTCATAAACTTGCTGATATTCCTGTAAACTCTTGATGTGGGAGGCTTGAGAAAACTCAGGCAAGGGTGAGAATACACGCTTTTCTTGCAGAATTGATTCTATGGTTGGTTGTGACATCGAACTTAGGTAGTTAATGGGTATATAGAGCTTTCAGCTTTCAGCTTTCAGCTTTCAGTATTGGAAGGCTATCATTACTATTGCAGCGCAGCAATATCTTTTCCGATTCCCGATTCCCGATTCCCAATTCTCTCATTTATCGTCTGTTATCTTGGAATTAAGGATTCTTTTCACACACAGCAAGGAGTAAGTCCATGAATCGGAAGCAATTCTTAAGAGTTGTTTATCTCGGCTTGGCAACAATTATTCCCTTAGGGATAATTAGTTCTAACTCAGCTATCGGACAAACAGGAATAAACCAAAGTACATTCCAGAACGCAGCTTTGTCTAAGCACAATAGCTATCGGAGCACCCATAGTAGTCCTAATATGACCCTGAGTAGTTCCCTCAACAGTAGTGCTCAAGAAGTTGCAGATAACATGGCAAGCACCGGTGTTTTCGAGCATAGTAGCACTAAGGGTGTGGGAGAAAACCTCTTCGTCACCTATACTACAGCATCGTCTGTAGATGCAACTGCCCTAGCAAACCAAGCGGTGAAGAACTGGTACGATGAGGTTTCTGACTATGACTATGCCAATCCAGGCTTTTCTGCAGGCACTGGGCATTTTACTCAGGTGGTATGGAAAAATAGTACCCAATTAGGTTGTGCTGCAGCCCAGGGAGTCAAAAATTTTCAAGGCAACGAGTATAATGCCTTCTATGTTGTCTGCCAATATAAAGCTCCGGGTAATGTGAGTGGACAGTTTCCCGATAACGTTATGGCGCCATAGTTTTGTGTAAGTTAGAGGATGTTTGATTGGGCAAAGACGATAAGTTTTTGCCTCAAACATCGAAAATATAGTAGTTCTCGCATCCGTGAAGTACATTCAATTTGAGCCTATTCCCTATTCCCTATTCCCATAAACCAAGCACTTTGTACCTCATCTAAATGAGAAACGCTATATTCATTTAGTCTTCTGGTTACAATCTAAAGATAATCCCGTTAAATTTTCCACATAGTTTAAGATTTCTTGGTAGGAATCGGGATTTCTTTGGGGATGAATAATAATCTGGACCGGACTATGAGGTAGGCAAAACATCAACCGACCATTTTCAGCACAAGCAAAAGCACTGACTTGGCTAAGATCCACTACATAAGTGTTACGCTCGTAAACAAATTTAACCCACATGATGCACACTGAACCTTCACATCTAAAATTATGGAGAGGTACGCCATAAAAATAGGCGGATTGACAGAAGTAGCAAACCGGGTCGTACCTGTTAGGTTGATTGAGGAGGTGGGGTGGAAAAATTTCCCCATCCCTACCCTCTGATACTTAATCCTCAATCTCCCATCCCAAATCCCCAAAAAATTAAAAGTTAGGTGTTAGGTATTAGGTGTTAGGTGGTAGGTGTTCGGGATTTCCCACTTGCGATGCAAGGTTTTTGAGCCACAAGATACAAAAGTTAGGTGGTAGGTGGTAGGTGGTAGGTGGTAGGTGTTCTGGATTTTCTACCTGCGGTTCAAGCTTTTTGAGCTAAAACAATCCATATTCCCAATTCCCAATTCCCAATTCTCCATTCTCCATTCTCCATTCTCCATTCCCAATTCCCAATTCCCAATTCCCAATTCCCAATTCCCAATTCCCCATTCCCTTTTACCAATTATCATCACTGTAGAGATTAATCGTTAGCTGCTGATTACCTGCTGGTACTCCGGTAATACAGGCACAAACCTCTCCTTGTCCCTCTATCTCCACTTCACAGGCATGACAAGAACCCATCAGGCAACCTGTGGGAATGAAAATACCGGCTCGTTTAGCCACTTCGAGCATTGGCTCTCCTACTTCAGCATTAACTGTGACATCATCTGGTAAAAATCGAATGCTAACACTCATGCTTTTAGATCTTTATTGGGGAGAATTGCTATAGTAATTTGCCTATTCCCATTATAGTTGTGAGTAAATATGCTTAAGAATTTATAGTAGAGACGTTGCATGCAACGTCTCTACAGGTTTTTCGCTCTCATACCATCAATTAATGACTGTGTTGCTAACTCTGCAACAGAAACAATGGCTTGCTCATCTGTAATCGGTAACTGATGATCAATCAAGAGCATAGCAAGTCCGTGAACTAATGACCAAGTTACCCAAGCCAGCTGCTGAGTTTCACCCACTTTAATCGGGCGAACGAAATTTTGGGTGGGATTTCTTGAGCTTTGTGTCCAAAAATTATAAGTTCTCTCTTCTCCCTCAGCTTCCTCAGCTCCCTCAGCTCCCTCAGCTCCCTCAGCTTCCTCAGCTCCCTCAGCTTCCTCAGCTCCCTCAGCT
>JAAHHL010000726.1 GCA_010672185.1 Caldora sp. SIO3E6
AATACCATAGAAATCCATAAGAATCTCCGTACTTTCTTTCAGTGATCGTCCTGCCACCATATGTTTTACTGCATGACGTTCATACAGTATTCCTTGCCTACTCAAAAAAACTGTCTGCTCCTCATCCCAAATAGGCTCGGTATCAAGCACAACTCCTTCGGCATCAAATATAATCGCTTGTATCATCTAAATTTTTTGACTTGTAGAGAAGTAACGAAGTAATGGGTGGGATAAGGCAGCTAAAAATAGTTCGCTTTTATCCCGGCAGTGGACGGGGCGATTCCCCTTTTGTACAAATGCGATAGAGCAGAAAGAGATATCACCCTAGGGGTAGCAGTTAATTGAGAGCGCTCATCAAATAAAATTGTTGTTACAGACGAGGTGTGAAGGAAAAATGAAGACCACATTAAACGCATAGGAATATTCAATAAGTGAGAGAGCCAAGTTAAACCAAACCCCCCATGGCAGAACAAAGCCACCTGAACACCTCTCGGGACTTTCGCCCCCGCAACATATCTATAACAATAACCACTCCTCTTCCAGCCAAACCTCTCTAGCCAAACATCGCTTTCTTTTACTATTTTTTGTAGTGCTTGATGCCAAGCTTCATCATCTCGGATTTCAGGATCTCTCAAGCTTTCTGGATTCATATCCCACGCAGCAAGATCACTTCCATCGGTCGCGCGTAGTTTTAACTCAGATGTCCATTCTAGGACTTCAGCTTTCATACCTAACACTGTTTCGCTATAAGAAGCTGTTTCCCGAGCCCTTCCTAATGGCGAGGTATAAATCTTATCCAGATTTAAGGTGCCCACAAATTTCGCCAGCTCTTCTGCCTCTGAGCTTCCAGAAGCCGTCAAAGAGTCAGTTGAGTAGTCTGGATCACCATGCCTGATCAGGTAAATTCTCATCCTAATTATCCTCAATGACTGTAGATGTAATTATTCTACAGAAACGGCTAACTATTCTATTTATTATACGGAAACTTTCTAGATATCCACCTTGTATGGGATAAATTAGAAAATTTTTCCGCATATCCGCTCTACATAGCACGATATCACGAAGCTTTCTGGAAATTATACCAAATAATCATAATATAAAAAATTTTTGACTCATTTGGCATTAGAAGAAGAGGAAATTGCTTGCAACAGTGATTGAAATGAGATGTCTACTTTCACAGTATTCTCAGCCATTAGAACTGGCCTCCATTTTTATTTTTGCATAGTGTATCTCTAATTGCTCCTGTACCCATTATCAACATATCCAAATTATCCAAAACCGCCATAATTGCTTGCTTTTCTGCATCGGCTAATCGGTGATATAGCAGTACTCGCTGGTATCGTTACAGTTTTAATGAACGGTACCCAGTGTGACACAGCTGCCATGGGAGTATGTGTAAATACGCCAGCGCGTAGCGCTATATAAATAATCAAAAGGGCATGAAGTTTACAATAGTCCTGACTCTAAAAATTGAACTCGTTGGGTGGAGGCAAGCCAAGACCTATTATAGGGTTTGCTGAATAAGTAATGAGTAATGAGTAATGAGTGAAGAGTTGATTAGGGATTCCGGGAGTGAAAGTACGAGATTTTTGCTCAATTTGATTCAATAGTGCAAGGATGGGTGAGCCAAAAGCTCCTATAACCTTGCACTTTTTGGGCTAATAACCAGCACCAAACCCTTGATATGTATAGGTTTTTGATTTATTCAGCAAACCCTATTATAGGGTTTGCTGCATAAGTGTGTAAGCCATGCCAGAGAAGGCTTTCAATCGTTTTTAGTCTCGCAAAGTGCAAGGAAATGGTATTTTTTAGTTCAAAAACCTTGCACTTTTATCAGAAAATTCCTCCTGAACTCTTAACTTATTACTTATTACTTATTACTTATTACTTCAAAACCCGCGTCAATCGACTTGATGAGGCAAGCCCTAAATAGTACCGAGTTGTTTTTGGTCTTGTTCGGTCATGGCTAGCGATGGGTTTCGGATAGGCTCATTGTTTGATTTGGACAGCAAGGGTTTGCACCCCTAAGTGCCTGAAGTCTGCCGTGTTGTTTGTCACAACTGTCAATCCATTGACCAAAGCTGTCGCTGCGATAATGGCATCGGGTGTTTTAGGTTTAAATTGCTGTCTTAGCAGAATAGCCTGTTCCGCGATCGCTTCTGTCAAGTTAAATACCGTGGCATAGCTGATGAATTCCCTGGCTTTGGTATGGGATTCAGAGTCAGTCGCAAACTGTCCCCAGCCTAAAAACTCGATTTTGGTTATGATAGAAATCTTAAAGCTGTCGGTGAGGATGGTGTGAATAGACTCGTCATCTGTCAACCCGTTGAAGTAGTAGATGATGATGTTGGTGTCAATTAAGTAAGCCATTAGAGCCAACCTTCACGAGTACTTGCCAAGTAATCATCAATGACTTGTTTGGGTTGGTAGGAAATGCCGAAAAAAGGGCGCGGATCGAAGGGCTGCGGCTGTTGTGCCTCTGGTGCTTCAATCGGTTCCTCTTGCACCAGTTGTGTTAACACCAACTGCACGAGCCTGAGTTTATCCGCATTACTCCAGTCGCCGTAGTTTCCATTCGGATTCAGGCTTGCTGCAAGGAACTCAGATTTTTCGCTGGCTGAAAGTCTTTTGAACTGTCTAAGAAGTGTTACAACTGCTTCACTCATTGCTTCAACTTGATTGGTTAGGTAGCAGGGGGTGGATTGACGATTTCATCCAAAACTTGCTCTAGTCTTTCAATAGTGTCGATCGCTTTCTGAATCTCCTGTGCTGGTGTCGTTGTAATTCGAGAATGACTTAGAGGATTCATAATCAGGCTTCGATACAGTTCAATATCCCAGGCTAATTGTACATCAACATATTTAGGGGTCTTGTCTGGGTTCTTGGCATTTTTAATTGGTAGCCAAAAGTCATCTGTCGTTAATTTTTTAGGGTCTTCTCGATATTTTACAGGAATATCCTTCTTTTCACAGAACCATTTAATTTTAGATTCAAAGGCTGTGCGTAAATAGACTGCGGCAGCTTTGTGATCATGATTTTGCAAGTAGAATTTTGCTTTTTCTAAATATTTCTTGTTTTCAACTGTAGTTGCTACAGTTGACCATCTGTATAAGGTTATAGGCGTATTAGTTCTCTCTCGGAGAGAAATCTCAACATAGCCTGAATTTTCTGAACTCCTGAAGATATTTTGATGCAATGAAAAATCAATATTCTCAAGGCTAGATTCTAATAAATATTTGAGTGCAAGTAATAGTGATGATTTTCCACTACCATTTTCACCATAAATAAGTAGATTTTTTTGACCACGTTCACCTACTCCAGCAAGTTCAATGACATGATTGCCGTAGAAACCACGAAAGTCCTGGATTTCTATTTTTATAATTCTCATAATTTTCCTCCAATTTGACGCACTACCTCCATGCTATCCAGAAAGTAGTTGTTAACTCTAAGGGGATGGTCTCGGTCAAAAATTCGCCTAAAAATTACCCGTAAAGATTCAATTTTATTTCCTTTCATTTCCTTAAGAGAGGGAAGATTTTCAGTCCTGATGTGACGCATAAAATATTTATTAGCAGCATGGAGTTCTTCGGGTAAATAAAGCTCCATAACGATCGCGTTGAGGATTTGCTCAAAGTAACTTAGCATTAGTTTGTCCTCTGCCGAGGCAGCCAATGCTACACCATGGCTAGGAATATCTTTGAGTTCTTTAGCCAGAAAGAGAATGTAGTCAACCAAGGTTTCGATTGCTTTCTTTGTCTCATCAGTAGTGGAGAGAATAGGAATTTTAGTAACATACATTGGTTTGAATTCGTAAAAACCACCTTGCTTCGAGGCTGCAATTTGTTGAATAAACCACCACATGATTTTGGAATTGAGAATTCCCAGCAAAAATTCAACTTCATCTGTAACGCAAATACTGGTTTTGTCGTTGCCATAATAACCAGAAAAATCTGCTGCATATTCAACTGATTGGGCAATAGCTGGAATGACAATCTTCGATCGCTCAAACTCCTGCCAATAGTTTATTGCATAGGGAATTTGGAACCATTCATCTCCGTCACGAACTACATTAAGTCGTTTTTCTAGGGATTCCCTGAACTGTTCAAGATGCCTTTTAATAGCAGGATAATTGTTGATTTGAGTTCCCTTCCGAGTAAAAATAAGCCACAAATCCTGATAATTGACTCGCCACCGTTTTACATCTCTCCCCCGTAGGAAAGGCTTCAGGATCTCCGTTGAGGAAGTGTGTTCGGCAATAAGGCGATCGCGAGTGGTGCGATCAACCACAAACGCTTGATTTAAGCCTGTAACAATCCCCCGATAAAACCGATTGTTAACATATTCCCCTAGCGGG
>JAAHHL010000727.1 GCA_010672185.1 Caldora sp. SIO3E6
TGACTGTCGCTGCGGCCATCAATATTGCCTTAGATCCCTTGTTTATTTTTGGATTGGGGGGTTTTCCTCGGTTAGAATTGCAAGGAGCGGCGATCGCCACAGTTATTTCACGAGCAATGACTTTATTAATGGCTAATTCGGTAATCTACATCTCCCGTCAACCAGCAGAAAACTTCCTCGCCGAATTTGCCAGAACTCTCCATCAAAAAGAGTCTCAACCCCTGTTGTTTCAGGTGTGGGGTATGGGAGGAGTGGGTAAATCAACACTATTGAATAAATTGCAAGATATCCATCAGCACCAGGCGGATTTTGCTAAGGTTTCCTTTGGCTTGACGATGGATATCGAAACGCCGATTAAGTTGATGGCAGCTTTGTATCAGCAGTTACCTCAACCTGATATTCCTCCTTTGTTGAAACGAGATATTAGAGATTTGACCCCACCACCAGATCCTTTTACCTCTATATACGAACAATATCAGCAGACGATAACAGCGCTACAGACTCAACCAGTAGCAGGAAAATCCGTGCAGCCGGAGCAACAAAGTGCAATCAAGGATTTGTTGGAATTGGCAACCATCACCGCTTTGTCTCCTTTAGGTTCTCTGGATGTGGCATTGGGAGCATTAGGGAAAGCAGCAGGAATGTTGAGAGATGCTCCCCAAGCGATCGCGGATGGTAAGGAAAGGGTAGAATCACTATTACAACAGCATCCAGCTACTAAGGGGAAACAAGAACTTCAGTCTTTAGTGCGGGAACCTTTACCGAGATTAACTGAGGCATTTGTTCAAGGGTTAATCCAGAAAGCCCAACAGCGTCCGGTGGTACTACTGTTGGATACTTATGAAAAAGCACCATCCCAGTTAGATATATGGTTGTGTAACTATCTACTGGGGCATAGCCAGTTACCATCTTACCCAATTCGTCTCGTTGTCGCAGGGCGAGAGTCTTTGCTCAAAACTGAATATTGGCGGAAATTGCAACAAGACCGGAATTTAGTTTACCAGCAACCCTTGGAAAGATTCGACCAACCCCAGACGAGGGAGTATCTCCAGCAAATCGGTATAACGGTATCGAATCAAGTAGAAGATATCTATCAAGTCACCAAAAGCTTACCCTATTATCTCAACTGGATACGAACAGAAACCGCATCGGGGCGAAAGCTGGATTTTTCCCAGGGTAACCAAGAGATTGTGGAACTGTTGCTGCAAGGACTCAATTCTA
Source organism: Caldora sp. SIO3E6 (assembly GCA_010672185.1). Taxonomy (GTDB): domain Bacteria; phylum Cyanobacteriota; class Cyanobacteriia; order Cyanobacteriales; family Coleofasciculaceae; genus Caldora. The sequence continues at coordinate 1,222 of JAAHHL010000727.1, forward strand.
CCCAAAAACAGCTGTTGCAGTTAGCCGCTTGTTGCCGGTGGTTTGATAAAGCTTTGATTCGGCAGTTACTCAATACCCAAGATTTAGACTTTGACTCTGCTGCTGATAACCAAGACAACTGCTTCGATTGGTTAACTAAGCGAGATTTTGTAGAATTGGCACAACACCGCTATCGACTAGATGATGTAGCGCGGGATGTGTTTCGGCTATCTTTGTGGCAAGAAGACAAGGAGCAGTTTTATCAAATTCATGGATTACTCGCGGACTATTTTGAAGAGTTAGCTAATCAAGAAGTACCCCCAGATAGCTTTCCTACGGAACAATACAACCATCCCGACTGGCGCAGCAACACCGCAGAATACCTCTATCATGCCCTGTTTACTCGCCGCCGCAATATTCAGCTGGTGTTTATCTCCCATTTATTCGCTTGTCGTTATTTACAACAAGAAGAAGTAGTAACTATTCCTTTCCAAGCAATTACCGCTGAAGGCGACTTAACCGATTACCCCTTATTGAACTATACCAATAGGCAATTTCTCTCCACCATTCAACCAGCTGTTGAGTCTAGTTGGGAAGTATTGGAGCAAAAAACCATTAACTGGGAGTCGCTGACAAATTCTGGTTTTTCTGAGTCTCAGATTAAGGCAGCATTACACAAGTGTTTTAGTTATACCGCTTCCTTGGAGGGAGTAGCAAAATTTGCAGCACTTTTATATCAATCCAAACGTTGCTCCGAATCTCAGCGCCTAAATTGGTTACAACAAGCCAAACTACAAGCTGCACAAATTGCTACTCCTACTGAACCGGAATTTAGCAGTAAGCTGTTTTTATTCGCTGTAGGTAATGGGTTTTTGGACTTAGGAAAATTTGAAGAAGCGATCGCTAGTTATGATAAGGCTATTGAATTTAAACCTGACGATGATGCAGCCTGGAACAATCGAGGTCTTGCTCTGTCTGATTTGGGAAAATTTGAAGAAGCGATCGCTAGTTATGATAAAGCTCTTGAATTTAAACCTGATTATGATAAAGCCTGGAACAACCGGGGTGTTGCACTGAAGGATTTGGGAAAAATAGAAGAAGCAATCGCTAGTTATGATAAAGCTCTTGAATTCAAACCTAATAATGATGCAGCCTGGAACAACCGAGGTGTTGCCCTGAAGGATTTGGGAAAAATAGAAGAAGCAATCGCTAGTTATGATAAGGCTATTGAATTTCATCCTGACGATTATGACACCTGGTACAACAAAGGTATTGCCCTGAAGGATTTGGGAAAAATAGAAGAAGCGATCGCTAGTTATGATAAGGCTATTGAATTTAATCCTGACGATGATTCCGCCTGGTACAACCGGGGTCTTGCTCTGAAGGATTTAGGAAAACTAGAAGAAGCGATCGCTAGTTATGATAAGGCTATTGAAATTAAACCTGATAAACATGAAGCCTGGAACAACCGTGGCAATGCTCTGTTTAATTTGGGAAAAATAGAAGAAGCGATCGCTAGTTATGATAAGGCTATTGAATTTAAACCTGACGATGATGCAGCCTGGAACAACCGGGGTAATGCTCTGGTTGAGTTGGGAAAAATAGAAGAAGCGATCGCTAGTTGGGATAAAGCTATTGAATTTAATCCTGACTTACATCAAGCCTGGTACAACCGAGGCAATGCTCTATCTGATTTGGGAAGAATAGAGGAAGCGATCGCTAGTTATGACAAAGCTATTGAAGTTAAGCCTGATAAAGATGAAGCCTGGAACAATCGGGGTCTTGCTCTGGTAAATTTGGGAAAAATAGAAGAAGCGATCGCTAGTTGGGATCAAGCGATTAAAATTAAACCTGACTATGATAAAGCCTGGTACAGTCGAGGTATTGCTCTATCTGATTTGGGAAGAATAGAGGAAGCGATCGCTAGTTATGATAAAGCTATCGAAACTAATCCTGACAATTATGAAGCTTGGAACAACCGGGGTAATGCTCTGAGAAATTTAGGAAAAATAGAAGAAGAGATCGCTAGTTACGATAGAGCTCTTGAAATTAAACCTGATGATGATGAAGTCTGGAACAACCGGGGTGTTGCTCTGGAAAATTTGGGAAGATTTGAAGAAGCGCTCGCTAGTTATGATAAAGCTATCGAAATTAATCCTGATGATGAAGTTTGGTATAACCGGGGTGTTGCTCTGTATAATTTAGGAAAAATAGAAGAAGCGATTGCTAGTTATGATAAAGCTATCGAAATTAATCCTGACAATGATGACGCCTGGTACAATCGGGGTAATGCTCTGAAGGATTTGGGAAGATTTGAAGAAGCGATCGCTAGTTGGGATAAAGCTATAGAAATTAAACCTGACGATGATGAAGCCTGGTACAACCGGGGTGTTGCTCTGAAGAAATTAGGGAAAATAGAGGAAGCGATCACTAGTTACGATAAAGCTATTGAATTTAAGCCTGATAAAGATGAAGCTTGGAACAACCGGGGTTCTGTTCTGGTTGAGTTGGGAAAAATAGAAGAAGCGATTGCTAGTTGGGATAAGGCTATAGAATTTAATCCTGATGATGATGCAACCTGGTACAATCGGGGGCTTGCTCTGGGAAATTTGGGAAGATTTGAAGAAGCGCTCGCTAGTTATGATAGGGCTACTAAAATCAAACCAGATAAAGATGCAGCCTGGTATCTCAAAGCTTGCTGCCATGCCTTGCAAAACAATATTGACCTAGCGATTGAAAACCTGCAACAAGCCATCAATCTCAATCCCGACAAATACCGAGAAATGGCCAAAACTGACTCTGATTTTGACAACGTTCGCTCAGATCCTCGGTTTCAGACAATGATTCAATAATGGATAATTGATAATTTAAAGAGTTTATCATAGCAGTCCCAAGGTCATTAGGACATCAGATGAATGCCGTATACAGCGGTTCCCGCTGTTACGAGGTACAGTAAAAACGACGAGGAAAAAATCTATCCAATCTTGACAACTGATTCAGGTGTACCTCATTGCAGCGGGAACTGCTGTATTGTTTCGATGGTACGCCGCAAGTTTAACAAGGGGTTTAAACCCCTTGTTTACTCAGATCTCAAGTCGTTGAGTCCACTTCATTGGACTGGAACTAAAAGCAGGTGAATGGTGAACTATG
>JAAHHL010000728.1 GCA_010672185.1 Caldora sp. SIO3E6
TCTTTTCCTCTAGTATTAATGACTTACTCCAAGGGCTAGATTTTGCTTACCCTGGGTCTAATAAAGTGGGAGGGCAAGCAAGTGCTAATGCGATGGGAGTTCAGAATGGCTTGTTTTATTTCAGTGAGCAAACACCACAGGCGAAGTCTCTCTACCGAGAAGGCACGGTGGGAATTGCTTTGAGTGGCAATATTGTTTTAGACACAATTGTTGCCCAAGGCTGCCGCCCCATTGGTCAAACTTATCGGGTCACCAAAGGCGAACGGAATATTGTATTAGAATTGTCCGTACAGGAAGTTATGGGGGGCACAACCGCTGAAGAGCAGTCCCGTCCTCCTCTAGTTGTACTAAGAGATGTTATCCAAAACCTGAGTGAAGCAGACAGGCAACTGGCACAAAATTCCCTGTTTATTGGTATTGCCCGAGATGAGTTTAAGCAACAGTTAGGTCATGGAGATTTTCTCATCCGCAATATGTTGGGAGTAGACCCTAGAGTGGGAGCGATCGCGATTGCAGACCGTGTTCGACCGGGTCAACGTATCCAGTTCCATCTTCGGGATGCCCAAACTTCTAAAGAAGACTTGGAATTGCTTCTCCAGTATCATCAACAAAAAAATGCTAACGCTACCGATACAGCTGGTGCTCTGATGTTCTCCTGTTTAGGAAGAGGAGAAGGACTTTACGGAGAACCCAATTTTGACTCCCAATTATTTCACCAGTATCTGAGCAACGTTCCCTTAGGAGGCTTTTTCTGCAACGGAGAAATTGGACCAGTAGGTGGTAGTACTTTTCTCCACGGCTACACTTCAGTTTTTGGCATTTGCCGTCAACTCTAATTTTGACTTGTTTTTGGCAGTGATTCTACTGCTGTATCCAGGATGCAAGTACCGTTCCTAAAAACCTATAGAAAATTATAGGCACGGTGGACGAACAGCTTTTCCACCGATTCGAGACTGGGAATCTCACCCAGTAGCAGAAGTGCATAAATGCTTCCTGCCAATCCCCACCACTGGCGCAGTTTCAACTGACAGGTTGACCAAAGCTTCGCTGTAAGCGACTCTATTCGTGAAGAGATCATGACGGCGAACCGGTAATCCCTTCTTCAGTGCGCACCAATGACTCCAGGGGTGTCGAGAGTAATCAACTTGTAACTCACGGGCCATACACCAGAATTGCTTTGAAAATACGAAGAAAGCTTCATGTGAGAACTTTGAGTAACTTGAAGGGATTCTAGGAATTGCTGAAAAAGTCATAATTCGTGGTTGCGGTGCAGCATTCAGCTATTAGCTAAAAAGCTGAATACTGAACGCTGAAAGCTGAAAGCTACTTTAGATCGAAAGCACTACCTGGTATGACTTAAGACTTTATTCAGCAATCTTTATCTATGATAATTGATTCTTCCCATAGATAGGAATAGTTAAGACTCATCCAAATTGCATACTGGATCCAGGTAAAACAACGTAGAATAAAAGCTTGTGATTATTTCTATCTATCTTAAGGTGGAAATTAATTGCGTTTTCCTGTATGCTAACTCTAAATAGAACTATTTTTGCTCCTGGTTACGTATTTGTACCGATTCCTAAGATTACTAGCAGATTCCGTATAAATACCGAGGTCAACTCAATCTACAATAGCTTAGGGTTAGTGATAGTTTGCTACTACAACCATCAACACACCACTAACCGGTTATACATCCACTACATAAAAGGTGTTAGGTATTAGGTATTAGGTGTTAGGTAAGAATATTTTTAAGCCATTTCCCAGTTTACACCCTAATTAATGGGATATTTTGGGTAATAACTCTAATTTACTTGTTTTTTCTCAACCTAAAACCTAAAACCTAAAACCTCAATCCTGAGATATTTTCAGCCATGGTGCAAGATCTCAGTCTAAGACGCATTTCAATTGGTTAGTCCCAATCTATGCGTCGAGTGGATCAGCAATAATTAATGATTTTTCCTGCACAACAGCTCCTCAATAAGCTGTTGTAATTTACATCCCCAAAAATTGAGCAATCAGCAAATGAGAGTAAATTCTAGTCTTGGTAAGCAATCCACTAACTCAGTTTTGGCTCAAGTTGGTTATTACTTACGCCAAAAGTTGCACTATTTCCATCCCCGCCGCTACCTTTGCCCCCGATTAGGACTGACAATTGCCGGACTGACGTTATTTTTGTCCACCTTTACTAGCATTACCATCAGTAGTCTCCTCTTTGCCACTCTGGTTTACCTAGTGAGTGAGCGGATGAGAAAAAATGAAGTGGCAAAGCTTTCTGTGTCCCTAAGCCAGTTAGTAAGCATTTTGGCTCAACAGAAACAAGCTTTACAGATGACTAATCAAAAATTGCACCAAGAGTTGTGGGAGCGTCAAAAAACTGAGCAATTTTTGAGAGAGAGTCAGCAACAATTTCGTCAAATAGCGGAAAACATTGAGGAAATTTTTTGGATTGCTTCCTTTGAGTTTAATCAATTGCTGTATGTTAGTCCCGCTTACGAGAAAATTTTTGGTCGTTCCTGTGATCTGCTCTATCAAGATCCTACTTCTTGGCTAGAGTTGATTCATCACCAAGACCGCAAAAGATTAAAGACAGCACTAGAGATACACAAAAAAAAAGCCCAACCCATCAACATCAAGTTTCGGATTGTTCTACCAAACGGGACAGTTCGCTGGTTGTGGTCTCAAACTTTTCCTGTTAAAAATCAGCAAAACAAATTTTACAGGAGTACGGGAGTTGTAGTAGATATTACCCAACAGAAGCAAGCTGAAGCAGAAATGTATCAGTCAAAATAATTAAAAATTATTAATTAAAAATTCAAAATTAACCTCGATGCCTAGAGCAGTTTAGGCAAGAAAGCTAACCAGGGAATAGGTAATAGGTAATAGGGAATAGGGAATAGCAAAGAATTGAGACTCTTTACATTTATTAAAAAGAGCAATTGCTACTGGATTGCCACTGCTCAACGAAGACGAAGTAGCACAAGAACTTGCTGCGCGTCGAGGTGGATATCTTGAGTCGTAAGATAACATACATAGACTCTGGTGTACTTATTAGTTGTTTGTTGTTAGTTGTTAGTTGTTTGTCTTGGGTTGCGATCGCTCTTATTTTTTGCTATACTAATTAATAATGGAGAAGGTGTGCGCCTGTAAATGCAGCACCAGTCATACCACCTTCTGTAGTTCGCTTCAAAACAGACCTTCCTTGAGGAATCGCAGCATGGTAGAACCTTGGACAACTTTGGGAGTTTCTCTGTTGAAGGATTTGGTATTTAAGGATGTCTTGCTGGAATTAGGCAAGGGAGCACTGGAAGATTATGTGAAAGACTTCTTCAAGGATTGTATTAAAGGAGGTGTGGAGTCAGCACAGGCAGGGGTACTGAAGAAAGTACTGAGGGAAGCTCTAAAACAGTTTTTGCAGATAGTCGAGGAAGAGCTAGAATTTGAATGCGGTCTTTTCGGTAATCAAATTAGAGACGGTTACGAGATACCCATTGGGAAGTTTATCCAGCACCAAGAAGTTAAGCCCCTTTTAGGTCAAGCTTTTGCTAAAGATTGTCGTGCTCTAGATAGCAAGAAACTAGGGAGAATCTGGCGAGAAGACAATTCTACCATGCCTGCTGGATTCGACTGGGAGCGGGTGGCTCAGCAGTATCTGAGGGCAGTTAAGCGGATTATTAAGCAATCACCGGAATTAAGGAGTATTCTGGAGTTAGAGATTCAAGAAGCGATCGCACAGCATACTCAAGAAACTGCTGGAATTATTCCCGACTTTAACCTCAAGGCTTATCAAGAGGGGCTACAGGAGCGCTACGCTAATCTGAATTTAGATAGCTTGGATACTAGTGTCTACGATTATCGGGAAAAACTCAAGGTCTGGCAAGTATTTGTAGCCCAAAATGTGCGGGAATGCCAAGAATTTCTACCCCAAGTATACGAAATACCCAAAGAGCATCAACGCAGATTGCGGGAAAGTAATCAACTGGCAGCAGAAGTTGCACCAGAAGCCTTGGCACGACACCGGCAAGTTTATTATCAACAGCCAGTCAGCTCAATTTTGGATCTGGTTAATCAAATCTGGGAAGATGACAAGCTGCGGTATCTGGTAATTTTAGGAGAACCGGGTTCCGGCAAGTCTATTTTCCTGCAATACTTGGCATTGAATTGGGCAAGGAGTCCCTTGGATAATGCGATTGAACTACCGATTCCCTTGTTAATTGAACTACGGACTTATAATCGAGACCGGAATTCTGGAGAATGTAAGGATCTGTTAGAATTCTTCCACAAGGGTAATGTTATCTGTCGCCTCAATCAGCATCAACTCCAGGAAAGGCTGCAAACTGGCAAAATATTGA
>JAAHHL010000729.1 GCA_010672185.1 Caldora sp. SIO3E6
TACAATCATGACTTTCCTTGGCTAATGGCTAATGGCTAATGGCTAATGGCTAATCGCCCCTACTGCTCCCCAAAGTGTTTCTCCTGTTCAATCGGGGGCGCGAAGCGCTCCTTAGGAGCTCTTGCTGAAACTAAAAATGAAAAGAGAAGTAGGAATTCCTTGATATGACTAGTTCCTGGCTTCTTTTTAGGTAGAGAAAACTCTTATTCCTCCTGCCTCCTGCCTCCTGCCTCCTGCCTCCTGCCTCCTGCCTCCTGCCTTCTAACGCTCATTACTCATACCGTTTATCAAAAGTACGATCCTAAACTCCTCGACTCTGACAATCTTCTTTAAGATGGCGCATAATCTCTCGGTGAATATCACTATTGACTCGAATCCCTCGTGCGCCATCTTCTAGACGAATATCATCGACATAGTAGTTGAGGATAAATTGAATATAAGTATATCCTTCGTAATGAACTACCCCTTCCATTCTTACTTGAGGTTCCTGCCACTGACTGCGAGCCTGCTTGAAGCGATCGCGTAACCATTCTACTAGCCTTTTGACATAATCATCTAATCGAGTTTCTTCCTGAAGTGGATTCATAATTTTCTGATGCAACTTCTGAACTCGCCGCTTGAGGAGTTTGATTTTATGCTCCCAAATTTCTGGTAACACGTATTCATCTTGATCCACCACATTAGGATCTCTTAACCAAATTCGATACCATTGGCGCACCAGCTTGATTAAGGAATCTGCATCTTGGGTTTCTTCTAGATGAAAGGATGATTGAACTTGCTTTAGATTGAAAAACGAGGGTCTACGGTGAACAGACTGATGGAGCACCGTCAAACCGATTAATTCCAGCACATCGTTAAATTCTTGTTGAACCGTTTCTATTTCTTCTTGAGTTAACCCTCCTTCTTCCACAAACTGAAGAGTAATAATCAAAGCTTCTAGGGATTGTTCAATCTCTTCTAGTTTTTCATTGACTGCATTTTCGGCAAGCAAACGTTTCTTGCCATTTTTCTTTTTGGCAACAAAGTCATCGGCAACATTTGTCCAGTCATAATACCGTTCCAAACAGTCCAATTTGGTTTCAATATCTCCCAGAGTATCGGGATGAGCTTGAATAATCTCCTGCATCACATATCTCGCCTGTTCTAGATCACATTTAGGGGTTAACTCAATGGTTGTGAAAAAATAAACAGGCTCAATCGGGCGACTCAGATTAGTGAGCCTCTGGCTTTGCATCACACTGTTAGGAATATACACCTCTGTGTGGGTTTCAAACATATAGAAGCGAGTCACCCGCACCCCAATTTTGCGAAGGATACCTAGTTGAGTACCACTTTCCGTTTCAATCCGAAGCACATCCCCAAACTGAAATGGACTATCCAACAGTAGGACAATACCACTGAAAAAATTAGCCAGAATATCCTTGACGGCAAAACCAATAACAAACGCACCGCCGCCCAAAGTCAACCAGGCTCCAGTTAAATCTAGTCCAAAACACAATTGCAGGACAGCAGAACCACCCACCAACACAATTACCGATGGGATGACACCTTCTAATAAAGGAATCAAGACATCATCCCACATCACTTCTGTGATGGCGGCATACTCCTTCAGATAGTAGACCAAAACTTGCTTAAATAACTGCAGAGACCAATAACTGATGGCGATGATAATGCCACCAATAAACAGTTGCTCTAACCAAACAACAGTCGCCAAGCTCACTGTATTTTGGATCGTGACTTTAAAAGCAATCAGTATAAATATGGCTAAAACAGGATAAGAAGAAACGTTCAGCGTAACCAAAGCAATATCCCGTTCAAATTTGCGAAAGAGCGATCGCAAAAGATAAAACAAGATAAAGTATAGACCTGTTGCCCCGGCAAGCTTAATTGCCAGATCAATCAGGACATATATTGCTTCTTGTAGTATTTCCTGAAGTTGAACGGCAAATAGGTCAAGCTGCATAACGTCCCCCTCAATCTGTTCCGCGATGATTCGCTGTAGAAATATAGCATTTTATCAGCAAACAATCACCTTGGTGAGGTATTCTCAAATATCATTCAATAATTGATAATGAACAATAAATCATGGATAATTACCTACCCTTGAAACAAGGGGCTTAAGCCCCTTGTTTTTTTTATTGTCTTCATAAATGCTAGCGTTAGGCGTTTGCGTAGCATGGTGTGCTAGCAGCAAAGCCAAGGCATTATCCTGTAACGAGCGTCAGAGGTCTTCGACCAAATTAACCAATTATCACTTATTAATTATCCATTATCCATTATCCATTATCCATTGATAACTTATTCCATATCTAGCCTCAGGCTGGGAAGAAACTTCTGGAGATTTTTTAAAGACTTGCCCTGCCAAGGCATGTCATTGGAGCCCAAAATTACTAACTGAATCTCCTTTTTTTTGCGCAAGCCCAGCACAAATTTAGACAACATACTAATACCAGAACTATTGAGAAATGCCAACCCTTTGAGGTCAATCGTTATCTCCTCAGGAGAGCCATCAGCAATCTCACTGAGGAGCTCATTAATAGGGGCATATTCTTTCGGACCTCCCAACGCTAACTCCCCTTTAAAAATGACCGAAACTGAATCCTCGTCATACCGAACGACGTAATCTTCACCTTTGATTTCTTGGGCACTCATGGGGCTAAACTTCCTCTTGTATGGTTTGACTGGGATTAATCGGAAGAGAGCATACTATTTTTGCACATATAGTGCAGAGTCTCTCTAATTAGCATTCAGCTATCAGCCTTCAGCTGTCAGCCAAAAAGCTGATAATGTTGATTTACGACTTTGGGATGCTTCCAATCGGAAGTGCTTGACTGACTAGGATTTGTAATCTATCTACAGTAATAGTTTTCTTCTTATATATTACATGATCCATCTCATCTGATAATTCTTAACTACTCAAGGGAACTGAATTTAGCCCCTCACCTGAGCCATAGTCGTTACTGTGATAATTTCTGGTGTTGACGGTCGTGTTTCAAACTTCCAGCCTAGTCTAGCTTGGTAATCATTGATCATGGTCAGAAAACCCAAGCCAGACATTTCAGCATTTTCTTCTTCAACGCTGGCTTCCACTTGCTGTATATAAAGCTCTTCTGGATCAGAGGCTAACAGGGTTTGGATAAATACTTGAAACTTCTCAGCGCTTTTGAGATCAATGCTATTTTTGGTAAATATGGCCATAATCAGTTCCGCAGTATCTAAAAAATGAACACCAAGTTTGACTTGACTGTTAGAGGTTTCTAGATTGAATTTCATCGCATTTTCTAATAACTCATTGGCGATATAGCTGACAGCTCCTTTTATTTCTTTAATTCGCTTTTCTTCTTCAGGATTATCTTTGTCTAAAGGCAGAAAGTTGGCTATATAGTCAGCCATAAAATGAGCTGAAAGTCGTTGATTGCGCCATCGATTTTTGATGCGCTCAGACGTAGGTGTAAAACTGAGTTCTAAGGAATCATGATGGGGGGGAAATGCTTGAATAAAGTCGCCAAAAGTCTGATTCATAGAATACTATCCCCTAGACAATTAAATTTTAGATACACTATAGCGTTACTGTTCAGCTTTCAGCGTTCAGCTCTCAGCATTCAGCTTTTTGGCTGACAGCTGATAGCTGATAGCTGACAGCTAATTAGGGAAATGTCTGCACTATAAGTACAAAAATGAGATACTCCCTGTGAGAACTGCTATATCTTCCCTTCGAGACAGACAACAGTCGAGCCATAACCAGATTCCATAATCCCAGATTCTCTACCGAAATTTCTCAAAATTTCTGTTAAGTTTTTTTTGCTCTTGAGCCTGGGCGCTTCCGCACCCTGGTTACAATGTTTAGGATTAGGGCAGAGCAGTAGGAGATTTCAACTTGGGAGGCAATTCTATGCTATTCCGCCAACTGTTTGATCGAGAATCTAGTACTTACACTTATTTGATTGCTGATCTGAATGTGCAGGAAGCAATTCTAGTTGATCCAGTCTTAGAGGGAGTTGAGCGTGATCTCAAGCTGCTCAAAGAATTAGGTTTAACCTTGCGTTATTGCTTAGAAACTCACATTCATGCTGATCATATTACCGGTACAGGTAAGTTCGGGAGATGACTAGCTGTTTGGGGGTTCTTCCAGCAGGAGCACAAGCGACTTGTGCAGACCGCTATCTTAAGGATAAGGAAGTACTATCCTTGGGAGCGATTACTATATGCGATCGCTACCCCAGGCCATACTAACAGTCATCAGAAAAAATGGGTCTGAAACCCCGTCCTTCTAGGACGGCTTTACATTTAATGTGTTAGGATGTGAGTATGACTAAGAAAGCATTTAAGTATCGTTTCAGA
>JAAHHL010000073.1 GCA_010672185.1 Caldora sp. SIO3E6
TCCCGTCAGTTCGGTAGGAATTTGAGACATAGAGATTAATCTCCTATTTGTTAAAAATTTGCATCAGGTATTGATTGAATTATCAGTTTGTACTCAAGGCTCTAACACTCGATCCTCGTTTAATTGCTGCCTCAGGAGGTGCAGGTATCTTGACATGACCCAGGATACTGGCGCTTACAATTCACTTCTATTTCTCTTGCCACAGCTGTATAATAAGGATCTACCTGAGGTTGATCTTGAGTATAATCAATATTGATATGATTCTTGAGAAGATTACCAGTAGCCGCGAGGAAAGACCATTCTTGGTCTTGTGATACGTGTTTGTAGTGGTAGGTAAGTTCACTGGTTGAAACTACTTCGGAAGGCTGAGTTGGTACATAGTCTGCAAGGTTTACCACCCGATAGCTATGCAGCACTTTAGTGTCGTAAAAAGCTGCAAAATCAGGGTCGCCCACGCGCGTCGCTCCATAGCTATACATAAACACGTTGTCTGTGCTTATCGTTTCACTCAGTAGCAGATCGAGAGCTGTTAAAACAGCAAATGCTCCCCCATAACTATGACCAGTTACATAGCAAGGTATATTAGTATCTAACTGTTTGACGACCTTGAAAATCTGCTTTCGTAACGATTTCATCGACGCTAATCCTACACTTGCACTTTGTGTGTACATGCCTGAAATACCTTTCGCGATTTTGCCGTGCTTTTGCCTCTGGCATACATAGGGAACTTGCTGCATTTCTCGAGCTTCTTTTATTTCGTAGGGGGTTTGCACTCCGCGAAAGACGATGATGTTGTTTTCATTCGATTTCAGTGCGAAGCCTAGATATGGAGAGTATGAAGGTGAACTATTCTTTCCTTCTTTATTCCTCTTCTCTGCGTAACACTGTTGCTTTGCATGCTTTTGACAAATCGTATCTTCTTCGGCTTTCCCAGGGATATAGCCTTCAAAACTATTCACTTGAGTATAGTTACCAAAAACTGTTTGAAAAAGAGGGAAATCTGTGATGTTTCCGTTATAGTTGTGTTTCTTTTCCCACTTATGAAATTGTTGATAGGCAAGCGATACTGCCTGTATGAGAAGTTTAGACATTTCGCGATCATAAGCCATGATAATTACTTCCTCCTAATACAAATTCACACTAATACGTTAAGTTAAGCTTGCCATTATTTAGGGATTGCCCTAAACAAGCTTGTAACTTCTGAGCCAGAGCAGTTATATCAGGTTGATAAAGCATGTATTCGTGATAACCAGGAATAGTTTGTACCTCAACCTGGGCAATGGCTTCCTCTGACCAACCTAGGGTTGCTCCCATAGCAGAAATGATTTCTAGGGATAATCCTATTGAGCCTTTTTCAGCACGAAACAGAGTCATAGATCCTGGATAGTTAGGTGGTGAGTAATTATGTGCTGCTGTGTAATTTACCCTCAAAACTTCGAGGAGGCGTTCGAGATCAGCAACTTCAAAATCAGCAGGAACTACATTAGCTTGTTGAGCTTTCTCCAAAATAAAGGCTATTCCATCTTCAGGAGTAAGTTTTTTAAATTCTTCAGTAGCTACTGAAATAGTTCCCCCAAGCAATTGAAAAACCATTTTTTCCCCTTCTACTAAGTTTTGCTCATCAGGCAGCTTAGAGGGAGCGCAAGTATCAAGTAATCCTAAAAAAGCGACCTGTTCACCTTTATTTATTAGTTCGTAAGCCATTTGTAATGCTACTAATCCACCAAATGACCAACCAATTAGGATATATGGACCATTTGGATGTACCTCGCGAATAGCTGAAAGGTACAAGTTAGCCATATCTTCTACCCGCGTTAGTGGTTCCTGTCCTTTTTCTATACCTAGTGCTTGTAAGCCGTAAAATGGTTGTTCCGGTCCCAACAGTTGAGCTAACTCAAAGTAACAAAAAGCAGTTCCACCGGCAGGGTGTATACCGAATATTGGCACTTTGGAACCATTTGAGTTAATGGGAAACACAGGGGAAAAAGAAGAACGGCTTTCTTCAATCAACAGAGCAGCAAGTTGTTCAATAGTTGGGTATTGGAACAAGTTTGATAGCAGTAGAGAGTTGCCAAACTCCTTTTCAAGGTAGTTCATCAACCGAACTGCCAAAAGAGAATTACCTCCCAACTCAAAGAAATTATCATAAACACCTATTTTCGATACCCCAAGCACCTCCCGCCAAATTTGAGCAATTTTACGCTCCAATTCGTTCCTCGGCTGCACTCGTTCTTGGATAGAGCTACCAAAACTACTCTGTGAGAGTAAATCAACATCAATCTCTCCCCTCTCAGTTAAAGGCATTTCTGGTAACTCCACCACAGCACAACGACTAGGTTTACCCAGAGCATCAGGTATCTGATGCTCAAGAAAGCTCACATCTGGTTTACCTTGACCATTAGTCGTAAAGTAAGCTGTTAATTGCTGTAAACTATCCGATGGAGCAGTAAAACTGCGGATACTAAGATGACTACCATCTAAACCAACCATCAAGTAAGGTTGGTTATGGCATAACCCTGCTAATAGTGAAGACATACCTTGAGATAATCCCACCGCTAAATATCCCTTTGCCTGACTCAGTTGCTTCATCTGATAACCCCGACTCATCCCCAGCTCATCCCACATACTCCAAGCAAAACAATAGCTGTCTAACTTATCCTGATAACGTTGATAGTGGGAAAAACTTTCTAAGAAACTATTGGCTGCTGCGTAAGCTCCCACCATTGTGCCACCAAAGAAACCATTAATAGAGGAAAAGTTGATAAACAGGCTATGTGGGTGCTTTTCTACTAATTGATGTAATACCCAAATACCTAATAGCTTGGGGTGCAAAACCCGAGCGAAACTCTCGGGGGTTTCCTCCATTAGCAAACGCTCCTGCATCAACCCTGCTAAATGAATCACCCCATCGAGTTGTTGAGCGTGCCATTGAGATAAAGTTTGTTGTACTACTTGTTGCACTTGAGTGACATTGCAGATATCCACAGCTTGGTAAACTACCTCATCACTCAGTTGTTGCAATTGTTGGTAAGCAAGGAGTTTCTCGGCGACTTTGCCCCCTTGCTGTAAATTGGTTTCCCAACAGTCTTTCTCTGGTAAAGGAGTTCGACCCAAAAGTAGCAATTTAGCTTGATAGTGTTGGAGCAGATATTTGGCAATTTCAACTCCTACTCCCCCCAAACCACCACTGATGAGGTAAGTGCCTCCTGTTTTGAAGGGTAATGCTTGTTTGGGTAAGGAAGGAAGGTTAAGTTTCTCCAAACCTGATACCCAACGCTCTCCATCTCGATATGCTACTTCTGAGTCTTTAGCATCAATAGTTAGTTCCTCAAGTATCCGAGTACTATTTACTTCTAATGACTCTAGAGGTAAGTCGATATGGCGACAGTACCAGTGAGGCATTTCCTGGGGAATAGTTTTCAAGAAACCTGGTACTGTAGCTTTGGCATAGGCAGTAGGTTCTTGAGGATTGAGAGATTGACTATGACTGGCGACATAAAGCAGTCTGACTGGATAATCTGGGCTCTGATTACCAAAAGTTTGTAGGATAAATAAGAGGCTATAAATCCCAGTTGTTTGTACTGTTTCTAAAGATTCTGCATCAGCAATCTCTCTTTGATACTCATCAAAATGCCACAGGTGTATAATTGCTCTGATTAGGAGGTTATCTGCTACCAACGATTGATACAGATGTTGATAATGTTCCCAATTATCTGGGGCTATTATGTATTGATGAGTATTGACTTTAGTAAAAGATTCTCCTGATTTTACCTGAATATATCGATGAGAACTATTGTCTAATTTATGGCAGATTTTTTTAGCCAAACCTAAGTTATCAAAAAATATTAATATAACTCCAATATTGGCGATATTTGCTAGTTGATCTTCACCTTTTTTTTGTCGCCATACCTTCCGATAAAACCAGTCAGGAATAGTACGATTATTTTCAGTAATTAAATCTACTTGTTTTAAGATATTTTGAAATTCTCCTGCCGCAAATTTTTGACTTAGTTGAGTACGTTGAATCTTACCTATAGCAGTTTTCGGAATTAAGTCTTTGTCCAGGGGAATCAAAAAATCGGGATTAATGCCGATGTGATTTACTACTTGCTCTCTGAGCTTTTTCAATAGATCTAGTAAACCGGCATCTTCGGTTGCTTCTGTATTGAAAAATAGAGCTAATTTATCGGTATTACTATTTGCCTCTCTTACAGTACAAGCAGCTGTGTAAGAAACTTCTATGCCTTCGAGTTCTTCGACAGCTGCTTCAATTTCATGGCTATAATAATTTAAACCATTGATGATAATTACATCTTTTTGTCGCCCAGTAATAGTTAAATGTCCGTTTTGGAGAAAGCCTAAATCTCCTGTATTAAACCAACCATCTTTAGTAAAAGCTTCTGCGTTGGCAACTGGATTTTGATAGTAACCTGATGTGACAGATGCACCTTTAACTTGTAAGGAGCCAACAACACCTTCAGGAACAACTTGTTGGTTGGCATCAACAATTCTCAAACAAGCTCCAGAAATTGGTTGTCCTAACTCAACAAATTTATCTTCATCCAATGAAGATTCAAAAGAAAAACTGTTAGACCAGGTGATACCTGAACAAGTTTCGCACATTCCAAAAGCAGGATGAATCGCTTTTGATGATAAACCATAATGGTTTAAAAGTTTGAGAAAGTTTCTGGCAGTTTTGGTAACAATTGCTTCTCCAGCATTGACCAAAAATTTCATTGAAGACAAATCCCAGTGTCCCTTGGCAATTTCTTCTGCGCGATCGCTAATCAGAGTAAAGGCAAAATTTGGTGCCCAGCTAATTGTAGCTTGATGACAGTCAATTAAATCTAACCATTGAAGTGGATTTTGCAGGATAAAGGCTGTTGGTACATGAATCTGCTGACATCCTAAATCAACTGCCATCATACTCAGAAATACTAAGGCACCTACATGATCCATCGGCATCCAGTTCAAGGTAACATCCTGACTGGAAAATTGGTTCATTGCGATTGTACCAGCAGACATGCTTAATAGGTTGCGGTGTTCCTGCATTACTGCTTTGGGTTTTCCTGTGCTTCCAGAAGTTAACAGCAAAACTGCCAGGTCTTGTGGTTGACTTTCATAGATCTGTCTATCTGGTTCAAAACTTCGTAACCCGTCCAAAGTTTCAACCACAAAATCTTCTAAATTCAGACGTTGTGACCACCTGCGCACAGATGATGCTAATTTGTCATCTGTAAGTACCAGAGGTTGTCCTAACATTTGCCAGGTATTTTGCAATTTCGTCAGCGTACTATGGGATTGATCATAACTTGGTGGTATTGATACTGGTACCGGGACAAATCCTCCTAACACACAACCCCAAAATGCACTAATAAAATCCTGATTTTGCTCCAGTTGAAAGATGACTTTGTCTTGGGCTTTCAAGCCTAACTGCCTCAATCCACCTAAAATTCTTTGAGCTTCAACCCACAACTCACTATAGGTTTGAGTTATCATTTCCCCATCAGGCTGAATATAAATGAGATTGGTATCTGCGTGCTGTTGAGCTGCTCGTTCTAGTGTTTGTGCTAAAGTTATTGGTCTATTTTCTGGCCATTGTAATGGCTCTCCTGCACTGATGGCTAACTTTCCTGAGGTTGCGCTGGTTTGTAGTTGTACATTTGAGGCTAACTGTTCTACTACAGGAGTTGCACTATTATCAGGAAGTGTTATTTGCTCTAATGGCAGCAAGTCTGATAAATGTAATGGCGGCAAATGTGGGGTTTTCTGTTGCACCACTACTGCTACTTGTTCAATCTCTGGCAATGCTCTCAATTGTGCTTCCCATCGCTGCACTAAGTCATCGTCAATTACAGGGAAACGAGCTAGAGCTAATTCGTCTACTTTTCCTTTCTGAGTCAAAGGTAAACTTGACAGGGGAACATAAGCCCCTGGCATCATATATGGAGGCAACTGCTGCTCCAGGTAAGAGTGCAACTGTTGAGGTTTCCAAAGTCCGGCAACGACAACGTAAGCTACGAGGAATGTTTGGTGAGCTAATACATAAGCTTGTTCTACTCCTGTAGCTGATAACAGAGCAGTTTCTATGTCTGTTAGTTGTACTCGTTTGCCCGTTATCCAAACATGGCGTTGCTTGGCTCCGACTATTTCTAGATAACCGTTGTTGTGGCGACGACCTAGGTCTCCAGTGCGAAATAATCTACCCAAGTGAGGATGTTCGATAAATTTCTGTGATATTTGTTCCTGTTGATGCAGATAACCTCTGGCTAAACTAGAACCTCCAACATAGATTTCTCCTAGTACTTCCATTGGTACTGGTTGTTTTTCTTGGTCTAGTAAATAAACGAATAACCGACAAGGAGTGCCTACAGGGACATTTTTGGTGAGGGGTTTTTCTTCCCACTGGAAGTGGGTGATTTCTCCTGCCGCTTCCGGGAGGCTGTAGAAGTTATGTAATGAGACATTGAAGGTTTTGATAAATATGTTGGCAAGTTCGGTTAATAGGATTTCTCCACTGCAAAGGAGGGAGTGCCAAGAGTTCAAAACTCCTTTTGGGTTAGAAGTATTTAACCAGCTTGATAGTTCTGATGGGTACAGGTGAGCTATCGTAATTTTGTGTTGGGCAATTAGCTTTTGTAGTTCTGTAGGGTCATTGGTTGAAGCGATAACTAGTTTTCCGCCGGTGAGTAAAGGTAAACCAATTTCGGCTAGGGCGATTTCTTCAGTGAGTGAGGCTTTGTGCAGTAAGATATCTTGACTGGTTAAGTTTAGGGTTTCTTGGAGTGACTGTAACCGTTGAGTAAGACTGCGATGTTCTACTAAAGTGTGGTTGAGGATGTAGGCAAGGTTAGTAGCTGCTGTTGCTGTGTTGGGGTTTTGTGTAGTTTGTTGAGCAATGATTTCCCAGTCAGTATCTAGGCAGAGAATCTGAGCACGGTGTTGGGGCAGTTGTAGTTTAAGATGATATTGGGTAAGAATCAGCGAGATAGAGTTTAAGTTTTCTGAGGGGTTGATCGCTTCTATGGGTTGATAAGCTTTTCCTGCCTTGAATAAAGCTAATAGTGCGATGATTGTTTCTGGTACAGGGTCTAGGTATAGACCAATTAGCGTTTCTGGAGAAAGCTCTAACTTAAGGAGATAGTGAGCTAGTTGGTTGGCTTTTTTATTGATTTGGGAGTAGGTTAATTGTTCATCTCGGAAAATTACCGCCACAGCATCGGGTGTCTTCTCTACCTGGCTCTCAAATAATTGATGAATACATCGATCTGATAGGTAATCTTTGCTAGTGTTATTCCACTCTACTAATAACTTGCGCTGTTCTGCTTCTGTCATGATCGGCAGTTGCTTAATCCCCTGGGAGGGAGCGACTACTATTGCCTCAAGTAATGTCCGATAATGAGAGGCCATGCTAGCGATCGCAGTAGCATTAAACCGCTCTTGTTTATAAACAAGAACACCCTCAATTCCTTTGTGCCCTTCCCACAAATGAAGCTCTAGATCAAATCTAGCATTACTTAAAACATTATCAACTTCAATCGATTCTATACATAACTCTCCCATTTTAAAAACAGGAATTGGTGCATTTTGAAACGCGAATCCTACTTGGACTAGTGGATTTTGCTGGACTTCTCGTTGTGGATTGAGTTTATCTACTAACAAATCAAAGGGTACTTCTCGATGCTCATACCCTTCCAAAACAATGGTTTTGACTTTAGCAAGCAAGTCGATAAACTTAGGATTATCCGATAAATCAACTCGTAAAACTAGGGTATTGACAAAAAAGCCAATTAGCGGTTCCAGTTCTTTAGAATTGCGGTTAGCAATGACAGAGCCAACTGCCACATCATCCTGATTGCTGTAGCGTCCCAAAAGGATAAAGAATGCGGTCAACAAGAGAATGTTGGATGTTGTCCCTTCGCGCAGATTGAGTTGCTTCAATTGAGCGCTCAAGGTTTCTGAAAAGCCTAGGGGCACTATTGTACCTCCAGTTGTTTCAGACTGAGAGGAGATTTTACTGGGTAACTGTAGAGGAGAAATTCCTTGGAGTTGTTGTTGCCAATACTCTAATTTAGAAGATAAAAATTCTCCTTGAAGTCTCTCTTTTTGCCAGAGAGCATAGTCTACATACTGAATCGGAAGTTGTTCTCGAACAGGATTTTTCTGCGCTAGATAAGCTTCATAAAAATCCTTGAGTTCTCTGATAAAGACACCAACTGACCAACCATCAAAGATAATATGATGTATATTTAACAGAAGAATATGGTTTTTTTCTGCTAATTTCAGGAGATTCACCCGCCATAACGGAAGTTTGGCTAGGTCAAAGGGACATTGTGTGTCTTCTTTTAATAACCGCTGCACTTCCGCTTCTTGTTTTTCTGGAGATAGATCCTGGAGGTCTATTACAGGAACATCAACAGTTAATTCAGAGGAAATTACTTGTTTTGATTCTCCCGCTTCTAAATGAAAAGTAGTTCGCAGAATTTCATGTTTTTGCGCGATTTGCTTGAGACTATGTTTTAAGGATGTGGTATTGAGTTTTCCTTGGAGACGAAAATGTAAAGGTACAGAGTAGGATGTATCTCCCGGCATCAGTTGGGCGATGGTGAACATCCGTTGCTGGGGATAAGATAAGGCAAAGCTATTCGCTCCATTTTCTCTTGTTCGAGGCAGAATTCGCTCCTCTGAAAGCTCTTTTTTCTTCTGCTTTTGGAGTTGACTTAGGAGTAATTTTTGCTTTTCTGGAGAAAGTTTAGCCAATCGCTCTCTGAATGTACTCATTTGAATTTACCTATGTTGATAACGTTTCTTGAATTCACTTTTGACTTCAGGAGCGCTACTGAAGTCTTTTTTACTTAAACCTAGCTTTCAGATTTTAATTTTTCTGCTACTTCTTCCTCTGTCAAATTCTCCAATCCTGCTAACAGTTCCTCTAAATTATCTTCAGATAGGTCTTCTGTCAGTTTCTCAGAAATTAAATCCCCTAGTCCAGTAATCGTGGGAACCTCGAATAACTTACGCAACGGTAACTTAACCTGATAGATATCATGCAATCGAGACATCAACTGAATCGCTAAGAGGGAATGTCCTCCCAATTCAAAGAAATTGTCATAAATCCCAACTTGCTCAATACCAAGTAACTCCTGCCAAATTTGAGCAATGGTTTTTTCCATATCGTTACTGGGAGCCCGATATGGAGTTTGCAGATTGCGTCTAGCTTGGGATGGTGATGCTTCTTTTTCCGGTTCCTTTAGCTCCCCGATATCCTGTTTGAACTGCCTTTGAATCCAAATGTTTAATCGGTCTGATAAATATCCAGAAGTAATGACCACTTGCTCTGCTAAAGCTTGAGTGATAATTCGCTTCATTGCTTCTAGGCTTTCTTGAGGAATCATCGCAAAGGTATCCATGCTAGTTCCCTTGGCTTCCTGTCTTTCTTGCTCATTGAGGAGCCAACGATCCCAGTTGGTACTAATCCAGGGAATATTATCTCTTCGGCTGCGATCTGCGGCAAAGAAATCCAAGAAATGGTTAGCAGCGGCATAAGCACAGAAGCCAAGTCCGCCGAGGATAGAAGCATTGGAGGAAAGTAGAATACAAAAGTCAAGTTTCTCCCCAGCCAGAACTTTCTCCAGTACATACAAACCGAACACTTTGGGAGCAAATTGGAGCGTGGATTCCTCAACTCCCAATTGAGCTATGGAGCAGAGTAATGCTTTATTGCTAGTGATAGCAGCCGCGTGGAATACACCGTTGACTTCACCAAATTTTTCCTTAATTTGGGTAAGTAGCGATCGCATCTGCATTTCGTCAGTGATGTCAGCAGTAAGAGCCTGGTAATCTGCTCCCATTGCTTCTAGTTCCAGTAGCGATCGCAGTTTTCGGCTAATCTTATCGTTAGAATCATGGTTTTCTAACCAATCTTCCCATTGAGAGCGCTCCGGCAAAGTACTCTGTCCTACCAGCACCAGTTTGGCTTGTAGCGTTTCAGCTAAATACTTTGCTAGCATCAACCCAATTCTTCCCAAACCCCCAGTAATCAGATAAACCCCTCGTTCTCGCAAGGGTCTTACCGTTGCTCCAGCTTCTTTTAGGCGCACATTCTCAAAGGTTCGTACAAATCGCTGACGGTTGCGATAGGCAACGATTGTCTGGGGAGAATCGAGGCGCATTTCCGCTAGTAGTTGACCTATCAGTAAATTCTGTTCAGCAGGGGTTTCTGGCACACTAAGATCCACACTGATACAAGTGAAATTCTGATATTCTTGGGGAATTACCTGACAAGGACCAAGAAGGGTTGATTTTTCTGGGGATAGGGTTTCTGTACCTAAAACATTTTGTATCTGGTTAGAAACTACTGCGATGGTGACATTACCTTCTAGATTGTGTTCATGCCAAGCCTGAACCAGATAGATCAAACTGTAATAACCATTACTTTGTGCCTTTTCAAAGACCTCTTTCCCCAAATTTGGGCTCGATTCTACAGTCAGGTTCCAAAAATTAAAAATCTGAGTAGGACATTTGCCAGCGGCTTTCAGTTCCTTAATTAAAGCTAAATAGTCCTCTCTTCGTTCCGGGTTGATGCAATAGTAGCCATCATCAGTAACAGTAAATTGCTCACCCCTCAACACAGGAATGACATCCTGATTTTCACTTTGGAGCCTCCTCACCATCTCCATACCCAAAGCATCGCGATCTCCAAAAACCAACCAACATTGGCTTTGTTCTACCAACGAAGCTGGTTGCAGCGGAGCAAGAGGCAGAGTCCTTTGCCACGAGGGGATATAAAACCATTCAGCCAGATCGGATTTTCGCTTCTTACTTGCCTGCTGCGGATAGCCTTCTATCTCCATACCAACCCCTTGGTAGGGTTCTATGTGATAACTCTGACGTTCAAAGGGGTAGGTAGGTAAGGGGATGCGCTGGCGAACTTCATTATCATAAAACCGAGTCCAGTCCAAACTTACTCCAGACAGCCAAAGCCTACCGATGGTATTGAGCAAAAATGCCTGATCTGAGTCTAAGGCTTTCGGGTGTCGTAGGGACGAAAAAATATCATGGCTGTCACTTTTCTGGGGATGCTGTCTAGCTAAAGTAGATAAGTTATTTCCCGGTCCTACTTCCAAGAAAATTCGGTCTGAACCTTGGAAGATTTCCTCCAAACCTTTAGCAAACCGAACAGTTTGGCGCAGGTGGGTACACCAGTAGTTCGGGTCTGTTGCTTCTTCACTCTTGATATAGGTTCCCGTAACGTTAGAAATAAAAGGTATAGTCGGAGGCTGCATCGGAATCTGACGCAAAAATTGATCGAAATCTTCGAGGATAGGAGCAATACATGGGGAATGGGAAGCCACTTGGATATGCAAGGGGCGATAGTTTATTTGTTTCTCTTCCAGTTTTTTCCTTAACAGGTCAATAGCCTCTGAAACTCCTGAAACCACACAAAGATTAGGGCTATTGATGGCGGCTATGGCGATGTCATCTCCTAGCAACGGTAGAAGCTCAGCTTCAGAAAGGGGAACACTCAACATAGTGCCAGGTTCCACCTGTGCCATCAGTTTTGACCTTTCCACGATCACTGCTAAGGCATCTTCGAGAGAAAAGACACCCGCAATACAAGCCGCAACATATTCTCCCAGACTATGTCCAATCATCAGTTGAGGTTGGATACCCCAAGACATCCATAGTTTAGCCATAGCGTATTCAACAGAGAACAGTATGGGTAGAGCCTGGGAAACTTGTTCCATTTTTTGACAGGCTGATTCTGTCTCTGTTGCTTGGGGAAACAGGAGTTGACGAATATCATAACCCATAAGACCTTCAAGAATTTGGGCGCATCGATCCACCTGCTCTCGAAATAAAGGCTCTTCTTGGTAAATCCCCAGCCCCATATTCACATACTGAGTCCCACCCCCAGAGAACATAAATACTACTGGTCTGTCGGTGGTTTGGTAGTAGGAGGTAAACAGCCGATTGGGATCGGAAGTGTCTAAGGCATTAATCGCATCATTGGCATCGCTGCAAACTAAAATCCGTCGGTGATTGAAGATGCGACGACCTACTTGTAAGGTATAAGCCACATCTGGAAAATTGATCTGGGAGTTTTGACGGAGATGAGACACTAGGTTGGCGGTAGCCATTTCTAAAGCACTCTCAGTTTTGGCAGAAAGCACTAGGAGTTGGTAACTGTGACGGGAGGGGGATGATTCTGTGGATGGAGCTTCTTCTAGTACTGTGTGAGCATTCGTGCCACCGATACCGAAAGCACTCACCCCTGCCCGACGCCGTTCTCCAGCCGTTTTCCATTCAGTCAGTTTGGTATTTACAAAGAAGGGGCTGTTGGCAAAGTCAATAGCTGGATTTGGGGTCTGGCAATTCAGGCTCGGTGGTATCTGCTGGTGTTTCAGAATCAATACGGTTTTAATCAACCCACCAATTCCAGCGGCAGCATCTAGATGCCCCAGATTACTTTTCAATGACCCGATCGCACAGAAACCTTTTCTATCCGTTGTTTCCCTGAAGGCTTTGGTGAGAGCTCCTATCTCAATGGGGTCTCCTAGCTCAGTTCCCGTACCGTGGGTTTCAATGTAACCGATATCGTCCCCAGCCACTTCTGCCATTTGTTGTGCCATCAGAATTGCTTCTGCTTGTCCATCGCGACTGGGGGCAGAGTAACTCATTTTTAGAGAACCGTCATTGTTGAGGGCAATTCCCTTAATGACAGCATGGATTGTATCTCCATCAGCCAGAGCTTCTTCTAAGCGTTTTAACACAACTATTCCGACTCCATTTCCTGGAACAATCCCGCCTGCTTCGGCATCAAAGGGGCGACAATGTCCATCCGCTGAAACCACAGAGCCTTCTTGATATAAATAGCCAACTTTTTGAGGAACACTAACAGTTACTCCTCCAGCTAAGGCAATATCGCACTGATAGGTTAACAGAGATTGACAGGCTAGATTAACTGCCACTAAAGAGGTAGAGCAGGAGGTTTGCACATCCATGCTTGGCCCTTTGAGATTCAATTTGAATGAGACCCGGGTACTGAGAAAACCCAGGGAATTGCCAATAAAGATGCTGCCTTCATCTTGAACACCGAGGTTGGGGTTATAAAGCAGGTTCTTTTGCCAATAGGTAGGACGAGCAGCACTGCCATAAACCCCGATCCAACCTGGGAATCTTTCGGGATCGTATCCGGAATTTTCTAAAGCTTCAGAGGCACATTCAAGAAATATTCGGTGTTGGGGGTCCATGAGGGCTGCTTCCCTCGGGCTGTAGTCAAAAAAGGAGGCATCAAATAGATCAGTTCCTTCCAAAACTGCTTTCCCTCTAACATAGTTAGGTTTTCGGAATAGTTCCGGTGAAATTCCCGATGCTTCTAACTCCTCGTCAGAAAAGAAAGAAACGGATTCTACACCATTTTTTAAGTTATCCCAGAATTGATCGATATTAGGAGCGTCGGGAAACCGACCAGCTATACCAATAATAGCGATTCCTTCTAATTCTTGTTCGCCTATTTGAGAATTTACCATACCTATTTTTTCCTCCCTGATTTAGCTTTGCGGCTCAAAGCCGTTTTTTGTTTACGAATGCGATCTTTAATAGAAGAATCTATGCCTACTTTTTCTTTTTGGCATTGGACAATATAGTTAGCTAGATGATAGATAGTGGGATATTGAAACAGGTCTGTCACAGTGAGCTGGTGCTCAAACTGTGTTCTTAATTTCCTTTCCACCTGAACAATCAACAGGGAATTGCCACCCAAATTAAAGAAATTATGGTGGATACCTACCTGTTTTAATTTCAGAACTTCTTGCCAAACAGCAGCGATAATCTGTTCTTCCTCTGTGCGAGGAGCAACAAAGTTTTCAACCGGGGTGCGAATAGCTGGATCAATCGGTGGGAGTGCTTTATGGTCAACTTTCCCATTAGGTGAAAGAGGAATGCGATCAATCAACACAAAAACTGAGGGCACCATGTAATCGGGGAGCAAACCCTGTAGATGAGTACGCAGCTCAGTTTCTGTTGCTAGTGCTGTTCTAGAAACTACATAAGCGATAAGCAACCGTTCGCTACTATCTCCCTCTGTTGCTAGAACCACACTTTCTTGAACTAATGAATGGGTGTTTAAGGCAACTTCAATCTCACCAGGTTCAATACGATAGCCACGAATTTTGACCTGACGATCTACACGACCGATAAACTCAATATTGCCATTGGCTTGATAACGAGCGCGATCGCCTGTACGATAAAGTCGTCCTCCGGGCTCAGTGCTCAAGGGATTAGGAATAAATCTTTCTGCTGATTGTACTGGACGATTCTTATAACCCCTTGCCAGAGCTACACCTTCAATATAGATCTCACCTAGAACCCCTGGCGGAACCAGTTGCAAGTGAGAATCCAGGATATAAACCTGATTATTGGGAATTGGACGGCCAATGGGGGGCAATTTTGGCCAGTCACTAGCTGTACCTGCCAACTTCATTTCAGTTACCACATGGGCTTCAGCTGGGCCATACTGGTTAATTAACTGGCACTGTCCTACATGGTCAAAAAAATTAACGATAGGTGGAGTGATTTTTAACTGTTCTCCTGCCG
>JAAHHL010000730.1 GCA_010672185.1 Caldora sp. SIO3E6
TGTTAATTGTGTCAACAGTTACCCTTAAATAAGTCTAAGTAATGGCAACTAAACCACTGAGTCGCTGGTGCTTGGGACTAGTGAGTTTGACTGTAGCAAGCTTGATTGCAGGCTGTCAGACTTCTACCCCCACTGCCACCAATTCCTCTCCCCCTGTTAGTACAGATACCGCTGCGGCGAAACCTCTATCTCCATCAGAAACCTTTGCCACCATTAGTGATATCCAGAAACAACCAGTTTGGGTGCGGCGGCTCAATACCCAGGATGAGGTTCCTGCTCAAGAAAACATGAATTTACGAGTTGGGGAGACAATTCGTACAGAAGGGGAAGCTTTGGCACAGGTGGAGCTAAAAAATGGGCTATCCTTTCGGATTGGTCGTAACTCAGTTTTGACATTGCAGCCAGACAATCGTCTCCAACTCCAAGCTGGTGAGATGATTGCCTGGGTTGAACCTGGAAAGAAAGTGCCAGTGGAAATCGAAACTCCTGTAGCGATCGCAGGCATTAGGGGTACTACTGTCTATATAAACATGCCAGAAGACCCAAAGGAAGGAATTGAATTTTTTGCTTGGGAAGGAAGTGTGGCAGTCTGGTTCCCCAATCAGACTGGAGAATGCCTGTTCAAGTCAGGAGAGCAAGTCAAAATTCAACCAGGAGAAACGGATATCCATCAAGTACGCCAACAGGTTCAAAAACTACCCCTTCAGAAGTTGCTTAAGCGTCGTCGTCAAAGTCGCCTGCTCAATAACTTCGACCAACCCCTACCAACCTTGCCCCAGATTGACAAGATAGTAACACCTAAAACCTAAAACCTAAAACCTAATACCTAAAACCTAATACCTATAAATTATTATGAATATTAAGCTAAACCAAAGTGGGTTTAGAGGCAACTATTGGCAGTTGTTTTTAACAGGATTGTGCTTCTTCTTGCTCCTGAGTGTTCTACATCATCCAACCCCTGTCCGGAGTGCAACTATCAATCAAGCCAAAATCACCGAAATTTTGGATAGCTCTCAAGTCTACATTAATGGCAACCAAACACGAGTCAATGCTATAGCGAGAAAAGGACAGCGAGTAAGTACCCGTAATGCTAGGGCAGAGTTGAGTTTCAATACCGGTGGAGTAGGAAGACTAGCTCACAATTCTGTCCTTACTATAGGTCAATGTGCCCACTTACGAAGAGGAACTCTGCTGGTGAATGGTTCAGTCAATGGTTGCACTAATTCCACTGTTGCTGGTGTCCGAGGTACAACTTATGTTTTAGTAGTTGATGAGACTGGGCAAGAGGAAATACAGGTTTTGGAAGGGGAAGTAGTACTCAGTAAGCGAGTCAATCAAGATATTGATGAGGATAAAGTAATACGAGGATTGGGCAAAAAGAGCGCTCCGGTTCCCCTCCTTGGAGGGGTTAGGGGTAAGTTCTGCCTCCTGCCTTCTTGCACTAATGTTGTTCAGAGTGAACTTATCACTGAAGAAGAAGAGGAGGTAACACCAGAAACAATTAGCTTAAGTGCTGGAGAGAAGGTAAAGATTCGTCCTGATGGAGAAGTGTTACCAGTTCAACCACTCACAGCAGAAGAATTTGAACAATTACTTCTTGGACAATTGTTTAATAATTTTTCTAGTCAATTACCAGGAATAGACAAAATTCAGCAAAGCTTTGAGGGCTTATTCCCAAATGCTTCATTCCCACTACCTTTACCTGAGCTTCCTGTAAAACCACCAGTACCTCGATTACCTTTTCAATTTTAAAAATAGAGGAAAACCTTGTATTTCTTGACAAAGAGTTAAAGCGATCGCTTAGTACAGATCTGGCTTGATGCCAAGTTATGGACTGTCTTAATTTTTCTCTGTTGACAATGAATTATACCAAATCCGGTATCGATATACCCACTATGCCCACATTGTAGAGACGTTTCATGAAACGTCCCAGAGCAAGATTTCACGGTTTGCTCAAAACGGCTCTATTGTAACCGGATTTGGTATTAGCCCTGCTGCTCCCAGGAGGGGAACTAGAACCTCATTCCCAATTCCCAATTCCCAATTCCCAATTCCCAATTCCCAATTCCCAATTCCCAATTCTCAATTCTCAATTCTCAATTCCCAATTCCCAATTCCCAATTCCCAATTCCCTCCTCCCTTTTCCGCTAAGATTCTGGAATAGGGAATTTTGGCTTGTAGGTATTAAATATACCTGCGTTCCTTCTGAGATGTTCCCTTTCCCGAATTTAAACACCAAAACCTTGAAGCCTGTTGTGATGCCTAGATCCTCAGCCCTTGCCTCTGGCTCAATTATCCAGAATCGCTATCGCATAGTACGGGAAATAGGAAGCGGTGGTTTTGGACGTACTTACCTGGCTGAAGATCTTAATCGGTACAGTGAGCATTGTGTCCTCAAGGAATTTGTTCCCCAATCCCAAAGTCATAAGGAGTTAGGCAAAGCTCAAGAGCTATTCCAGCGGGAAGCAGGTATGCTCTATCACCTACAACATCCCCAGATCCCTCGCTTTCGAGAACTGATTCAGTCCAATTCGGAGGGTAATGACTCCCTACTTTTAGTGCAAGACTATGTCGAAGGTTTAACCTACAGTCAGCTATTAGGGCAGGGGCAGCGATTTAGTGAAGCAGAAGTTGTTCAACTACTCCGACAGCTGCTACCGGTTTTGGAGTATCTCCACTCCCAACAAGTTGTTCATCGAGATATATCCCCAGACAATCTGATTCAGCGAAGTTCCGATAGCAAGCCGGTTTTAATCGATTTTGGTTGCGTTAAGCAGGTAGCAGTCACAGCTACCTCCAACTCCCAGATAGGAGTAGTGGGTACTGTTGTTGGCAAAAAAGGCTATGCTCCGGATGAGCAATTGCGAGAAGGAAATGCTTATCCTTCCAGTGATCTTTATGCTTTAGGGGTCACAGTTTTAGTCCTGCTCACAGGGAAAGAACCCGGTGATCTTTACAATATTTCCCGAGGAACTTGGAATTGGCAGCAAGAAGTTAGCCTGAGCTCGACTCTCAACTCAGTATTGCAGAAAATGCTGGCTTATCGACCCCGCGATCGCTACCAGTCAGCCAAGGAAGTACTCAAAGCTTTGGGAACCTATAACCCCTCTCACAAAACTTCTGCCCCCGTAGTTACTCGCCCTCAGCCTGCCCAGCCCAAGAGTATACTTTCTCCTGCTCATACCCTAGTCATGGCTCCGGGTAAGAAAATTCTCACTACTTTTACCTCTTTCTTCCAGAAAAAGCAGCAGTCTACTGGCAATGAATTGCAGGTGATTAGAAATGTGATGGCAATTGCCTTGTTGACTATAATTGCTATTGTCGCTGTGACTAAATTAGGCTCTTTTCTCTTCGAGTTACCTAAGTTCAAGTTGCCGGAAATACCCCAGTTGCCAGAGATAGACTTACCAGAAATCGACTTACCCAACGAACCTAGTCCCTCCCTCAATTCCTCAGAGCAAGAACGACAGCAAAAAATTGTGGAGCGAATCCAAGCCCTTAATCAGGATGAAGGAAGTTTTTATCAGCAAGTCAATGATTTATTCTATGCCCAACATCCAGAAATACAAGGGCGCAGTCTGACTAGTCAACCAGAAGATGCCCAGTTACGACAAGATTGGTATCAGATTGCAGAAGAACTACTTGAGCGGCTAGAGCAAGGTTAAGCTGGTGGTAGGTTTTAGGTTTTAGGTTTTAGGTTTTAGGGGGGTGAACGAAATTTTGGTTGGCATTTCCATTCTCCGTTTCCCAGAAGTCACTTCTCAACTGAGGGCTACCAGCGTAAACCGGGACAAAATTATGACCAAGAATAGCTCAATTGTCCAAAGGCTGAAGCTCTTGCTATATAAAGTGTCCCGCCTTAAGTTGGTAGCCCAACTGAGTACAGCAATAGAAACTTTGAATTCTCAAAATTTAGAACGTTTAGGAGACGCAATGTGGAATTTTAAAACTAGTGATGATTTACTTAACTGGTTGCAGGAAAATTCTATTTAGCCGGAAAGCGATCGCTTATTTATCAATGAATAATTGATAATTGGTTAATACTGAGGCAAGAGACTGAGGCAAGGGGCTTAAGCCCCTTGTTTCTCAACCAATTTACCTCACCTTCTGAGGGATTCGCATATAAATCATATCAATTCCGGTTGCATCGGAATGATTAAAAATCTGGCTTTTTGGTTAGAAAACATAGATACTGGCGGGCGCAAGCATTCATTGGTGTCAACTTAACGCAAGATTCATGCCTCACAAGGAACTT
This sequence comes from Caldora sp. SIO3E6, assembly GCA_010672185.1. Classification (GTDB taxonomy): domain Bacteria; phylum Cyanobacteriota; class Cyanobacteriia; order Cyanobacteriales; family Coleofasciculaceae; genus Caldora. Next base: position 4,256 of record JAAHHL010000730.1, read on the forward strand.
AAGTTCCTTGCTAATAGCTCAAGTCCACTTTAAGTGGACTGAAGATGTTTGAGCCGATTGATATGAGTCATCTAAAGAT
>JAAHHL010000731.1 GCA_010672185.1 Caldora sp. SIO3E6
CTTTCAATCATGCAGCAAGTCAAAAAATCCCAAGAAATTGCATCTCTTAGCTCAAAAACCTGGCATCAACCCGGGTAACCTTGGGGGATGCAGATGCCCAAAACAGCGGATAAATGCTGCATTCATTATTACTTATTACTTGTTACTTGTTACTTGTTACTTATTCTCCCAAGCCCTAACTAGGTCTCTGAAGGCAGAACCCATCCCTAACCCCTCCAAGGAGGGAAGAGGCTCCGAGAGAAGAAAGCTTATTAAATAAGCTTTTTAACCTTTTTTAACTGGTGGGTTATTTCCGCCACGCTACACCAGAATTAGGTAGGGCTTGCTGAATAAGTCGATTGATTTGGGTTTTGAAGTAATGAGTAATGAGTAATGAGTAATGAGTCAAGAGTTCATTGGGGATTCCTGGGTGAAAGTGCAAGGTTTTTGAGCCAAAAGATCCTATAACCTTGCACTTTTTTTACCAATAACACGCCTCAAACCCTTGATAGGTATAGGTTTGTGATTTATACAGCAAGCCCTAGGTATGATTATTACTGGAGTTTAGACTAAGACTTTCATAGCCCAGTCTTCTTCAATATCTATTGTTTGATTTACCCAAGAAGCATTGCCATATTCACAATCTCATAAGGCTAATATTGGTTGTTTTATACTGTTGGCTACTTGTTTGAGTTGCCCTGCTGCCTTACTAATTGGAGTTTCAAAACTCGTAATTCTTTCGTGTCTTAATGGCAGTGCCCAACTCCCTTTTTCTTCTGGTACTCACACTATGGTACTATAACTGTGTCCTTTCTTTACTTTTGCCCCTGCTGATGGCGAATGATGATACCCTCGGTCTTTCAATGTAACAGTCAAATCTTATCACTGTTGCCAGATAAGTTGTTCCCTGTTGCCTATCTTCACCGGTAAGTTTTCAACTTGGTGCAAAATCTCAGTCTATAGCCTGAAGCTGTTATGATTATTCCGTTAAACAACCTCAAATAGTTCTTTATCGGTAACTCAAGTCAAATCCTTACCTCATTTTTCCATGAAAATTCAATACAAATCTCTAGAAAACTCTCAATCCTCTGACAGTGAGTTTCACTTGCTACACAACCAAAAATCTTTCGCTCCGCCACTGGATGATGAGTTTTACGCCCAGAGTTATGAGCTACGCAAGGCAGCTTCGACAATGACAGTTGCTGCAATTGAGTGGTTCCGCTACAATACAGGGCTATTGCTAGAGAGAAGTTATTCCAATTCAGACAAAGACCATACCTTCTCAGTACTCAGTATTGGCAGTGGTGAGGGTGATATTGATCTCGAAATTATCCACAGCCTGCTCCCCAGGCTTAAGCCTCGGTGGAAGCGGTTAAGATATGTAGCCATTGAACCGAATTCAATCCATCGCGATCGCTTTTTACAACGGCTTGACCAAGCATCTTTCGACGAAAGTGTAGAGGTTTGTGTACGTGATGAGTGTTTTGAACCCGGTAGATTGGCAGGGGAAAAACAGTATGATTTGGTTTTGTTAACCCATGTTTTATACTACTTTGACGAGCCCTACCAAGCAATTCAAAGTGCTCTGACTCAAACGAAAGAAGGTGGGCAGGTGGTTATTGTCCATCAAACGGCTAGAGGTATCCCTCAAATTCAGCAGGAGTATATGCTGGAAGCCAAAGGTGACCAAAATGAGATGTTCACAGCAGAGGATATTAAAAGGTTACTTGAGACTCAATCCCATCAGCATCAGTATTACCATGTCGATGCCCGTCTGGATGTAACGGAATGTCTCCAGCGCTTAGAATCTGGAGTCAAAATTATGTCTTTTTGCATGGAATGCGATTTGCGCCAGCTTCAGGAAGCCAAATTTGCCAAGATTCTACAGGCATTTTGGAGAATGGCTGAGATTGAAGACAGCGGGAGAGCATTTATCCAAGAACCGATCGGGATTTTTGTGTTGAAAGCAGCTGGGAATGCTACTGTTTTAGAGAGGCATCCCGAAGATAAAGACCCGGTGGTTGATTATTGGCAGCTGGCAGAGCGTTTCGATTGGTCAAGCACTTTCTTAGCACAATATCATCGAGGAAAATCGTCATCTCTGAGATTACTGGATGTTGCTTGTGGTACGGGGCGATGGTTACAAGCTTTTGGTCACTACATTCAGCTTGATGAAGAAATCCAAGCTCTTGTGTATGATTGCTTAGACCCTTGTGGAAGTTCAATTGCTCAAGCAAGTCAGAAAATCCATCCTCCTTTTCAGCTAGGTGCTCAGTATGTTAATACAATTCAAGAAGCCAAGCTAGAAAGCAATTCTTACGACCTGTTGTGGTCGATGCATGGTTTTTATCTGGTTCCACCCCAGGATTTAGCTCCTGTACTGAAAAAATGTGCCAATTTACTCAATGATACGGGAGTGGGATTTATTGCTTTAGCTACTCGTAAATCTTTCTATGTTGACTTCTACGAGCAATACCTGCAAATTTTTCAAGAGGGAAAAGGAGCAAGATTTACCGCTGCTGAAGATATTTTAGAGGCTCTATCTGCATGTGGTATTCAGCATCAAGTCCATAGAATCTTCTATGAAGAAGCCATAAAAGCTGATGATCATGCCGCCTTAGAGCATTACATCAAGAATGAGGCAACAGTTAACTGCTTTAACAAGGATCAAGAAGTAGAGCCATTATCTACATCAAAAAGTATTACTTTGGAAGAATTGCTATCTCATCCAGAGATGGAAAGATATCTCAACTCATTGCTCAGAGATTCCGTCTATTACTTTCCTGAGGAGATTTTGTTGATCTCGTTTAATGCTCCCTTAGTTTAGGTGGAATTATGAATACCACAATGAGTATCCCTAAAACAAGGGAAACGGTAGCCAAGTCCAACTGTCTGGATGAACAAGACTTGCGCGTAAATCTCGCTGCTGCATACCGCTTGATTCACCACTACGGTATGACAGACATGATCTACAGCCATATTTCCGTGCGCCTTCAGGAGGAACCAGCTATATTCCTTCTCAATCCCCATGGCCTATTTTTCGATGAGATACGTGCATCAAATTTAGTGCGAGTTGATATTAATGGTAACAAAATTGATGCTACAGACCCTGACGTGAATCCTGCAGGATTCACTATCCATAGTGCCATTCATTTAGGTCGTCGTGATGCTCAAGCTATCTTCCACACCCATACTATTAGCGGTATGGCAGTTGCTGCGATGGAAGAGGGTTTGTTGCCACTGAACCAAGCTTCCATGGAATTCTATGATCGGGTCGCCTATCATGATTATGAAGGCGTTTCACTGGAATTGGATGAGCGCGATCGCCTCGTTGCATCCCTAGGAGCAAAGAACTGTTTAATCCTACGGAACCATGGTCTGTTAACGGTGGGGCGAACTATCGCCGAAGCATTTTACTATATGTACTACCTGAATCAAGCTTGCCAAATACAGATTAACGTGCTGCGTAGCAACTCCAAGCCGACTATACCACCACCGGAGGTTTGCGAACATACAGCACGCCAATTTGAGGAACCGGTTTTCCACAACCGGGAAGTTGCAATGGTATGGGAAGCTAATCGGGAGCATCCCATTTTGGAAAAAGCATTATCCAAAGAACGACATAGTAAGGGTTTCAGCCTTCTTAAAAGAGCTAACTCGCCAAAATGGGATGCTCCCAGCTAATCGCCGTTTGCTTGATCAGCTTGATCCCTCATATCGTGGGTAGTAGTCTTTTGAGAAAATTAACAGGAAAATTTCAATGGATTATCAAAGTGTTGTCCAAGAAGCCAAACATAAGCATGAACTTTCAACAGCAGACCGTTTTGTTAAAATATCAGATCGAAAAGAAAAATGCGAGCTTCCTAAATCAGCCTGGGAAAACTTATTTACAAAGAGTACCACTTTGCAAACCTGGAAAGGCATTATCTTATCTAAAGGTGTTATGGAAATTGCCCTTTATCCCATGCTTTTGTATGAATTGCAACCAAAAACAATTATTGAAATCGGTGCATTTAATGGAGGAAGTTCAGTTTGGTTTGCTGATTGCTTAGAAATAATGGGAATTAAAGGAAATGTCTATGGAGTTGATATTGATATTTCCCTACTTGATGAGAAAGCAAAAGCTGATTATAGAGTGCAATTTATACAAGGTGATTGTAATAAACTAAGTGAAGTTTTCTCCCCAGAAACCTTAGCAGCATTTCCTCATCCTTGGTTGATTATAGAAGATGCTCATGTCAATCCAGTTGCAGTCGTTGATTATTTTCACAATCATGGTTTGCAAACAGGAGATTACATAATTGTAGAAGATACAAATAAATACTTATGGGAATTTTGGAGTCAAAACTGGGAA
>JAAHHL010000732.1 GCA_010672185.1 Caldora sp. SIO3E6
ACCGGGAGAAGAGTGACAGTGCACGCCTAACAGTAGTATGTAAATCTCCCGCAGCATCCAAAGGTTTTGGAGAACTAAACCAGGAGATTAATTCATCAACAGCTATACTGCCTAAGAGTCCTGTGAGCAATTCAGCATCCTTTTGATACTGTTGTGCTTCTTGTCCTACTGCCTGACACAGAGCATTAAATATCGATTCTTGGTCTTGTGGAGGTCGGTAGCCCTGCATGAAGCGGTTGAAGGACGTTACTACCCCCAAAGCATAGATGGGATCGTAACGAAAATCAACATTAACCGACAGCAAATGCATTTCTACCATCAACTCTTCCACAAACCGTCGGTAGATTGAGTTGACTGGGCGGGTATGTTGGTTGTAAAAATCCCGTTTGGTATCCGAGACTGTGCGCACTTTATTCACAAAGGGTGACATTAAGGGAACGTAAGACTATTGTCTCGCTTAAAGACAAGTTTGCCAAGGCAATATTCTAGAGGTGTAGGGAAAAATTGAATCCTAAATTAAGCCCAGAAGTTATTAGGGGCAGGTTGCCTTACTCTTCACAGCTCTATGTGCCCCAAATACATAGTCAATAAATTTGTCAATAGCTGATCATCTAAGAGGAGTTGAATGAGTTGACAAGCTTGATGAATCAAACCTTTAGTTTGCTTCACCCTTAGGTGCTTACACACCAATCTAGTATACAGGCACTGTTCTTGAGGTTCAGGGCTATTGATAACCCCCGGATTCTACTCAGAAGATCAAGATGCCATACTACGGGGAACCCCTTCCAAAGCCTCTTCCTCAGTATCAAAAATTTCAAATACTGAGTCCATCATAGTAACTTCAAATACTAGTTTGGCTTCTGGATGGACATTACAAATGCGGAAGCTTCCCTTAATCTTGTCAGCATCCCGCATTCCTGCCACTAAGGATGTTAGCCCAGAGCTATCAATAAAGTTAACCTCACTCAGATTAATAACCACATGACGACTGAGTTTGGAAATACACTCTTGCAATTTCAGGCGAAATTGCCAAGCCGTTGTGATGTCAAGGCGTCCGACTGGAGCCAAAACAATTACCTCTGTGCCATCTGGCGTTGTATGCGTTTTCTGATCGATCTGAATCATCAGTATCTCCTTGCAGTGGCAGCTTTTTTATGAGCTCCCGAGTAGCGACATGGTGGTTGCGTAGTGGTGCGTCAATTAACTTTCAAACAATGATCACCCTGAAGGCGCTCCGTTCACTACTCACCTCAAGTTAGTCTAACTTACATATTTTATGAGGTTACAGTATTCCAGTTAGCCCAGTCTTGAGGCTTGAGGAATGTTTCATACAATTCGGCTTCAGGTGTATTGGGTTCAGGATGGTAGGCATATTCCCAGCGAACTAAAGGAGGTAGAGACATCAAAATTGACTCAGTACGTCCGTTGGTTTGCAAGCCAAATATTGTACCTCGATCATAAACCAAGTTAAATTCTACATAACGACCCCGGCGATACAGCTGGAATTGGCGCTCACGATCTTCATACTTCATGTCTCGACGTCGCTTGACAATTGGCTCATAAGCTGGTATAAATGCCGCACCACAATCTTGGATGAAGGCAAACAGCTCTTCCCAACTTCGAGATTCTACATCCCCCACTTTTTCACTATAAACTGCTGCTGGACCATCTTGGTGTGGGCCACGATACAGTTTGCCTGTGCCATCCTGATAGTCAAAGAACAATCCGCCCACACCCCGCATTTCTTGACGGTGTTTCAAATAAAAATATTCATCGCACCAGCGTTTAAATACTGGGTAATACTCAGGATGGTGAGCATCGCAAGCTTCTTTGAATTTGCTATGGAAATTTACCGCATCTTCAGCAAAAGGATAGTAAGGGGTTAAATCAGCACCTCCACCAAACCACCAAACCGGACCAGCTTCAAAGTAGCGATAGTTGAGGTGAACTGTTGGAATGTAGGGATTACGAGGATGTAACACCATAGAGGTGCCGGTGGCAAAAAAGCCATGTCCAGCTGCCTCTGGGCGCTGCTTTAAAATAGAAGGGGGTAGGTTCTTGCCCCAAACTTCTGAAAAGTTGACTCCACCCTGCTCAAAAACTGCACCTTCCCGTATGACCCGGGAACGACCCCCACCTCCTTCTTCTCGTTCCCATTTATCTTCTCGAAAAGTGCTAGTACCATCAAGGTCTACTAAGCGATCGCAAATGTTATCTTGCAGTTGTTGCATAAACTTCTTGACTCGCTCCCTAGAGTCAGAAGGAGGTAAAGAGTCAGTAGTAGTTTTGTTGACCGACTCCCTAGCGCCCGAAGTAGGTGAAGAATCGCTCGTAGTTTCGTTGCTCGGCTCCCTAGAGCCAGGAGTAGGTAAAGAATCAGTAGTAGTAGTCGCTTGGTTATTAAAAACTTTCATGGGCAAAATTTTCGCGTACTTTCCTAGACTATCTCGAATTGGTTCCTTAGCCTCAATTGTTCTAATGGGAGTTGCAGTTATATCCTAGTTAGAGGGATTTTACCGGCAACGCCATTTGCCTCTTCTGGTAAAAATTTGCCTAAGCGTTGCTATGGGAGGATTATAGTGATTCTTAATTTTTCCTTCAAGTTAATTACCAGTAAAGAGGGAATTTGTTGTAAGTTTTCCCTATTCAAGACTTATCGTGTCATGTGTAATGCCCCGATCGAAGTTCTCTGGCAAAAATTGATCAACTTAGCTGATGTTTCTTGGCATCCTCTACTTTCAAGTACCAATGCTCCGAGAGGGTTAATCGCTAAACCTGGTTTAATATACAAAGTGGTCACTCGCCTACTACCGATTCCAGTGCGAGTTTTTGTTGAGCGAGTGCTACCGGGTGAGTTACTCAGTATGCGGATGTTGGCCATCCCTGGGGTGGAGAATCGGGTAACTTACCAGGTTAAATCTACACTCCGTGGTACTTATGTGTCTTGTTCCGTAACCCTACGAGGTTGGTTATCACCTGTCTTATGGTGGCTAATTCGCCCCTATGCTGCCCGGGTAGCCTCTAATTTAGCACAGGCAGCAGAACATCAAATAGCAGCACTATGAAAAAAGGCAGGAGGCAGAAGGCAGAAGGCAGGAGGAAAGAGGGCTCCAAGTCAGAAGGTAGTGTTTTCTGACCTTCATGGAATATGCTGCTGTGCTTGTGGAGTACTTTAAGATAATTATTGGACATTTATTGACATTGTTACCGAATTAGTAAACTATTGAGAAGTAATCTAGCAGATTAACCGAGATGGAGGGCTTTTCAGAAGCGACAATCAGTATCGGAGATGCTGCCAAGGAGTTAGGCATCTCCACGAAAACGTTAAGACGTTGGGCAGATGCAGGGAAAATCAAGTTTCAGCGCTCCCCCACAGGTCAAAGACGTTTCTTTTTAGCTGATATTAAGCGCATTACACCTAGAAATTTAGGTCACGTAGATGAGCGCATTACTATTAACTATGCAAGAGTCTCTAGCTACGACCAAAAACCAGATTTGATTAGACAGATACAGGTTTTAGAATCATTTAGTATAGCTAATGGTTGGCAATTTGAAACCATTCAAGACATTGGTAGTGGACTGAACTACAACAAGCAAGGACTTCAAAAACTTCTGCAACGCATCATGCAAGGTGATGTTGGGAGATTAGTCTTAACTCAAAAAGACAGACTTTTACGTTTTGGCACTGAATTGGTCTTTGCCATGTGTGAAGAATTTGAAACTGAAGTGGTGATAGTCAACAAATCTCAGGTTGAGACGACATTTGAACAAGAGTTAGTACAAGATATGCTGGAACTCATAACTATATTTTCAGCACGCTTGTATGGAACTCACTCTCAGAGAAACAAGCAGTTACTCGACAGCATGACTCAAGCTGTACAGGAGCACAGACAGGAAAACCTAGTAGTGTAGGGCTTTGTTTGGTAAGAAAGCTGGGGGAGAACGTATTTCTGCAAAAATGCAATGGGATGCTGCCCTAGAGACTAGTGCAGCAGGCATGGAAATAACCCACAAGGAGAGAGAGCGATAGAATCCTTACTCTATAAGCATTCTTAATTCTTAATTCTTAATTCTTAATTCCAAAAGTCTGGTATGGTGTTAGTCGGATAAGTGCCAATAAGAGACCATAACGAGTTTACCCCAATCTTATCAGCTTTGGCCAGGAATGTGAATGTCTTATGCTTGATGCTAATTCAGTTTTAGAAGTATTGCGACCAGTAGAAGACCCTGAACTCCGTAAGAGTTTGGTGGAATTGAATATGATCCGGAATGTCAAAATTGACAACGGTGCTGTTAATTTTACCTTAGTATTGACTACCCCTGCTTGA
>JAAHHL010000733.1 GCA_010672185.1 Caldora sp. SIO3E6
GCCCCAAGCGGTTCTCTTCGTGGTGAGGGTCTTGCCCTGGTTTGGCCTTTTGCTCATTGAAACCCGTCAGGTAGTAGGAGTCCCTGTCTTGTCGAAAATTGTACTCGACATCATTATGCATAACAGCAGCTGGGGCACTATGAAAGATGGCAGTTCCCTTACCTATTTTTGCCATCAATTGCTCACGACGCTGGTGATACTCTGTTTGCAGAATCATCTATTGTTCTTGATTGGGACGAAGGCTAAGTACCTCAGGAAATTAGTTTAACATTTCCTGAGGATAGGGAATGGGGAATAGGGAATAGGCAACAGGCAACAGGAGTACTCCTAGTTTAATAACCTGGTGGTGAAAAATTTTTCCCAACCTCCTGCCTCCTGCCTCCTGCCTCCTGCCTTCTGCCTTCACTAATTCAACCAACCTTTAAGGCGTCGAGCAACTTGGGGACGGCGCAGCTTGCGCATAGCCTTGCTTTGAATCTGACGCACCCGTTCACGGGAGAGATTGAACATACCGCCTACCTCTTCTAGAGTAAAGGGTTCACTACTAGCTAAACCGTAGCGCAGAGAGATGACATCTTTTTCTCGCTCTGTCAGGACATCACTCAAGACATCCCAAATCTCCTGGCGCATCATAGTTTCATTCATCTCCTCTTCCGGCAACCGCAAATCGTTGTCTTCTAGCAAATCTACTAGTTCCGTATCTTCTCCTTTACCAACTCGATGGTTGAGAGAAAGGGAGCGTCTGCGCAGTTGTAGTAAATTACGCAAACTGCTACGGTTCATTTCCAAAGCTTCAGCTAGCTCTAATTCCGTCGGATTGCGTTGCAGTCTTTGCTTGAGCTCTCGCTGAGCCTTTTTGAGTTTATTTAGTTTCTCAACAATGTGGATTGGTAACCGAATAGTACGAGCATCGTTAGCAATGGTGCGGGTAATTGCTTGACGAATCCACCAGTAAGCATAAGTGGAGAACTTATAACCTTTTTCTGGATCAAACTTTTCTGCTGCGCGATTTAGTCCTAATGCACCTTCTTGAATTAGATCTAGGAAAGGTACTCCCCGATTCAGATACCTTTTGGCAATTGATACTACCAAGCGCAAGTTAGAGCGAATCATTTTGCGCTTGGCGATACGTCCCTGATAGAGGCGATAAGCTAACTGACTTTCTGTAAAATTAGCCGCTTTGGCCAGTTCCATTTTGGTTGGCTTGCGCCTCAGTTCCTCCTGTAATTTTGCTTGCAGTCTATCTATGGTTACTAAAAACTTGACACGATGAGCCAACTCTACTTCTTCTTCTGGCTTGAGCAGTGGGTAACGGGCCATTTCTTTAAAAAATGCCCCCACATTATCATCAGAGTGTGTCTTACGGTATCCGTAGGAACGAGTTACCGCTAGTTCTTCCTCTGAGTCAGAAAATTCCACTGCTACTAGATTCAAATCGTTGACATCTGCCTCTATCAAGTCAGATGCAGAAAAATTGATCTCTTCGGTAGATTTGAAAGAATCGGTTGGGTTTAATTGAGAAATATTCATAGAGTGTTTTGATGAAAGCTTATGAACAGGTTGCTTCGTTTGGTCGAGGGGGTAAAAAGGTAAACAATGATATTGAACTTTACGGTTAATTATTCAAAAATTAAACTAACCGTTAATGGGCAAAGAGTTGATAAGGGCGGGTTGCTCTATAGTGCTTCTCATTTAGATGAAGTACAAAACTCTTGGTTTTTTGCCGAGCTTTGCTGCTTCGCACCTGAGCGCAAGTATCCCCGAAGGGTATTGCTGTCGCAAATGCTCACCATGCTCCGCAAAGGGAATCGGGAATAGGATATGTACTTCACAGATGGGAGAACTGCTATATATTTAGGCAAGTAGGGTATATGCTTGTTGAGCTAAACCTACAGGGGATGAAAACACCGCCAAAAGTTAAGAATGGTAAAGTGGTCAGAGTGAAGAATATCAACTCTTTAAAAAATAACCTATAACTTTGAGCATGGGGAAATATATATCTTAAAGGAAACCTAAGCAATTTGGCTAGTTATTTCGATACAAAACTTTAAACCAAATTAGCGAATGTACTCTATGGAGCAAGTAAACGTGGATCTAGAAAGACACTAGCAACCTTATGGACAACCAGAAAGCTTGCTTCGTTATGGAAACTGATTTGGATTTTTTACATTACACAGCAATAAATCTACATAAACCTAGTGCAATAAGGCAGAAAGCTCCGAGGGGAGAAAGTTGATACAGTAAGCTTTTTAACCTTGTTTAGCTGGTCACTTGTTTCCCCCAGGCTGCATTATTTACTGAACCTAAACTGTGAGCGGGATCACTGCTGATTATTCTCACTTATCTTACTTTAGGAGACTGAAATTGCTATGCTAACACAATCTCATACTAGCATGGTATTTTATATCTACCGATAGTGATAAAGTGGTTAGCTTACTAAATTTAGGAAGCAGCTCCCTTTAAAAAATTTTTCACCACCAGTTATGGAAGTAGGAGTGGTCTTGTTGCCAGATGAGCTGTTGTATACTTAGCGAATCAAGAGACTCCAAGGAGCAATTTTGGCTGTAAGTGGGTTAGTTCAGGACTTCTTAACTGAATAAAGCTACAATTAATTTATTTGAAGTCATAACCTCCAAAAATCTGGTGTAATTTTGGATCAGCAGGGTTCACAATATGTTTAATCCCAGTTCAAGTCTAGTAGTAGCAGAGCCTGGGGGTTCTTATCAATCCGGTGGTGAACTTAACCGCTGGATTGAAGTTTTAGTGGATTGTCCGGACGTCCAAAAACGTCAGGATGCCCAAAAGCTATATACTTATCGCTTACCACCAGACTTGGCAGTTAAACCGGGAGATATCTTAACTGTACCCTTTGGCAAACAATATCTAGGAGCGATCGCCATTCGGTTGTTGGACTCGCCTCCCCTAGATTTGCCACTGGCTACAATTAAAGATGTCGAGGATATAGTTTGGACTGGATTCTTTTCAGCATCCTGCTGGCAATTATTAGAGCGAGTTGCTCACTACTATTACACACCGCTGATATCGGTGATAAGAGGGGCATTACCCCCCGGATTACTGAGCCGCTCCCAGCTTCGGTTTCGCCTTAATCCAGGAATGCTCCCTCAGGGAGCAGATACTTTTGTTAGCCCTACAGCTCGTCAGCTCTTAGCACTACTTCAAGCCAAACCAGATAAAGATTATAGCTCTTCCTATCTCCGACGCCAAGTCAGAGGAGCCAGCAAGGGATTGAGAGAGTTAAGTAAGCGGGGTTGGGTAGAAAGTTATTTAGAGAAAACCAAACCTACCCGCCCTAAAGTTCAGAAAGCTGTGACATTAGTAACAGATAAACTTCCCCTAGAACTAACTCCACGGCAAAAGGAAGTAGTGGAAGTACTGCGGCGTCGCGGTGGTGATATGTGGTTGACAGATTTATTACAAATTTGCAATACAAGTTCCTCAACCATCAAAGCTTTAGAACAGAAAGGCTATGTAGTAATTATTTCTAGAGAAAGATTACGAATTTCGACTAATTCATTAGTGCATCAGGATCTGCCAAAAGTACTGACACCTACTCAAACTCGTGCCTTAGAAGTAATCACTAGTCTAGATAGTTTTGCGCAAGTGCTGTTGCACGGAGTAACAGGTTCGGGAAAAACCGAGGTATACTTACAAGCGATCGCGCCATTATTAGAGCAAGGCAAATCTGCCCTAGTTCTAGTACCGGAAATTGGTCTAACACCACAACTAACTGACCGTTTCTGTGCCCGTTTTGGCAAGAAAGTCTGTGTTTATCACAGCGCCCTTAATGATGGTGAGCGCTTTGATACCTGGCGACAAATGCTACCCGGTGAGCCCCAAGTAGTTATTGGTACTCGTTCAGCAATTTTTGCCCCCTTACCTCAGCTAGGTTTAATTATCCTAGATGAAGAACATGACTCCAGTTTCAAGCAAGACCAACCAGAACCCACTTACCATGCCCGTACTGTTGCCCAATGGCGTGCTGAATTAGAAAATTGTCCCCTGATTTTAGGTTCTGCAACCCCTTCTTTGGAGACTTGGGTTACTAGGGAGACGCGGGGACGCGAGGACGCGGGGATGGGGAGATGGGGGGACAAGGGGGACAAGGGGGACAAGGGAGACAAGGGGGACAAGGGAGACAAGGGGGACAAGGGAGACAAGGGAGACAAGGGAGACAAGGGAGACAAGGGAGACAAGGGAGATATTGATGCTTACCAATTCCCAATTCCCAATTCCCAATTCCCAATTCCCAATTCCCGAACAACCAACAACTATTACCTATCATTACCAGAACGTATCCAATCC
>JAAHHL010000734.1 GCA_010672185.1 Caldora sp. SIO3E6
CCTGCACCGGCACCATTAAGCTTAATGGTGCCGGTGCAGGATTTGTTGTTAGATACTCGAACCTGGGTGCAGGCAATCTATCGCCATCAAACCAAGCCGTTACCATCAGAGGTATCCCCACCAGTATTATTAGTTACTATTGATCAGGAGTCCATTAATCAAGCCGATGCCGAGATTGATGGGTTTCAAACCATGCCGATGGATCGGGAATACCTGGCTCAATTAGTGACAAGGCTTTCGGAATTAGAGGCGAAGGTAATTGGCATAGATTATTTTCTGACTACCCAAGAACCTAGAGAAGAAAAACTTGCTCAATCGATTCAAGCTGCTGTTAATAAGCACAATAGTTGGTTTGTCTTTGCCTTCAATAAGCAGAATAATTGGAAAGTGAGTGATAGGATTGCTAGTCTTAATTGGAGTTTGCCAGGGGATGCCAATTTTTTCCCTTGGGATGTGGAATTGCCAGGAGATGAAACCTGTTCCATATCCTGTCCTTTTGCTTATCTGTTAGCAGTAGCAAAGATTTTGAACCAACAACCGCCTCTAACTGATATACCTCAACCTCAGTTAGCAAGTAAATTCGACTTCCAGCAACAAGTAAGTAGTTATCTTAAAAAGAAGCAAATCCCTTCCCTCCTATCAGCATATCCTCCTCTGGGACTGCGTTCAATTATTGACTTTTCCCTCCCTCCTCGACAAGCTTACCAACGCATCCCTGCTTGGGAGTTTCTCAGTCAGCCTCTCCCTAATCCAGAACTTCAACAACAGCTGCAAGAGCAAGTAGTCATTATTGCTGCTGGGGGATACGAAGATGCAGAGGATAGTTTTTCCCTGCCTTTGGCTGTTGGTTATTGGTGTGATGTCTATCGAAGAGAGAGCCAAACAGTTTGTCCTCGCAATTTTACCGGAGGTGAAGCTCATGCCTATATGATTCATCATCTATTATCGCAACATCGGCTAGTATTAATTCCTGATTTTTGGCTAATTGTCTTAGCAGCCTTAATCGGGAAAGGTACTACTTTGGTGTTGTGGGAGCAGCCAGTTAAACAGCGACAACAATCAATAACCTGGTTAGCCTTCCTCACTGCTGCTTGGGGATTAGTCGGGTTACAAGTTTATCTTGCGGCTTTAGTCGCCATTCCTTGGTTTTTACCGTCAGTAATCTTTTGGACTTACATTCTTTGCAGTTCTCAGGAGAAACACAATCTGATGAAGAGACGATTTATGGGAGTGCATTCCCTACTATTATCTACTGCGATCGCTAATGTTAATTTGACTGAGGCAGTGACCTCGGTGGAGAGTGCAGCTACTAATAAGGGTAAGATAATTGCTGCAATTAGTAAAGAACAACAAAAATCGACCTGGGAGAGATTACAAGATATATTTCGCAGACGTAGGAATGGAGGAGGTTCACGAGGAGAGTTCTGCTCTATTTCTCCGGAGAAACCATCGGATAAAATTTGGCATACTAGTCCTGTATTTGTTTGGCGTGGAAGAGTTAAGCGTATTGAATTACGCCACTTCTCCAGCAATGAGCTAATCTGGAGTCATCAAGTTACTGAATTTGAGAATAGCCAACGCCATGCTTTGTATACAGGAACTCCTCTAGAACCTGGGGAAGAATATACCTATGGGTTGGATTATGAAACGATTGATGAAGGAAAAACAATTCCTGACAGCATAGAACCGATTTACTTGAAAGTGATGGATGCTCAAGAGCGTCTTTCTATTGAAGCAGAATTGACAGCACTGGAAGGTTCCGCTAAAGCTCTAAGTAATGAGGAGCTAGCACGCCAACGAGCGATGTATTTTGCTGAAAAGAAATTATGGTCTGATGCTGTGACGGAGATTTTTTCGGTGTCTAATCCTTCATTGAAGTGGACTCAAGAAATCGAGGAACTTTGGAGTGAAGTATTTCTTGATTCAATATTCTGGTGTGGTTGATGTGTCGGCACAACCCAAGAACCCCGACTTCTTAAAGAAGTCGGGGTTCTGAACAGCAATAGCATTTGACTATTGGTTGAGCTGACATTTTCCAACTATTCCCTTAACCGCCGTAGATTTAAATCTACGGCTCATAGCTAAAGTCATCTAAAGATGACTGAAATTTAAGGGTATAATGGAAAATAGTGAACAGAAACTTTCCTGTTTGATTATGTGTGAAATTTATGGTATTATTGCTGAAATTATCATAACCACTCCAAGAAGTTGAGTCCATTTTAATGGACTTGAGCTATTAGCCCGGAGTTTAAACTCCAGGTGTGCTGGGAAATTTAGCGAGAATATCAAAAATTAATTCTAAATTCTAAATTCTAAATTCCCACTTACCAAGGGCTACCAACGATGGTAAAACCAGACCAATAGGAAGGATGGGATAAATATAAATCCTGAGTCTCATCCTGACCCTCGATTGTTGCTAATTCTCCAGGTAACGGAATGCCATCTGTATATCCTGGTGCAAATAATTTACCATTTCTA
Organism: Caldora sp. SIO3E6; assembly: GCA_010672185.1. Taxonomy (GTDB): domain Bacteria; phylum Cyanobacteriota; class Cyanobacteriia; order Cyanobacteriales; family Coleofasciculaceae; genus Caldora. The sequence goes on from JAAHHL010000734.1 coordinate 2,479, forward strand.
ATATACACTTCTCCTCTTTGCATTGCTAGTTGCGCTTGCCTGAGAGCTTCTGCTTTGATGGGAGCTGCCTTCAATTCTGTATAAAACTGTGTCATTAGTCCTAAGGTTCCTAAATCCTTAACTTGCCATAAACTTGCCACAACTGACTTAACTCCCGCTAGATGAGCAAATCCAGCAAAGCCTAACTCAGCTTCTTCATTTCCGATGATTGCCTCACAGGCACTTAGCACTAATAACTCTACAGGAGGCTCCTTCAATCCTAGTTCCCGCACTTGGTGTAATCTCAATTTTTCATTTCCCCAAAATTGAATGAAAGAATTCCTCAATGAGCCACCTTTAAATTCTCCATGAGTTGCTAGATGTAGCATACCAAAAGGGCTTTGAGAACGTTGAGATTTTAGATTATTTATGGTAAAGTCTTCCTCCAGGAAAAACTGACCCTGCCATAAATTTTTAAGGACATCTAATTCTGCTGGTACAGCAGGTAGAGAACCTAACTTTGAGTTAGGAAATTCTGAAGCTCCCATAGCCAAAACTTCGAGATTCTTGACATCAACGTAGTTGGTATCAGTCAAGCTCATACTGGGCATCAAACCAATGCTGTATTTCTCAATAATAAATCTTTCACCATCATGAAGAGCTGCTAAAGGTAAAGAACGCAAGCCAGTGTCCATGATAAATACTAGGTTTTCAATACCTTGTTCACGTAAATCTTTCTCTAGTGGGGCAACTAGCCATTGGTAGAATTGCTGAGCTGAGGTGAGATAGTTATCAGGGAATTTTAAACTTTTGGCATGAATTTTGAAGTTATCTGCCTCCTTGAGGACTTGCTTGCAGGTTGTTCCTTCAACTCGCCGTAGAATCGGTATCCCCTTCGAGGTAACTAGCACTAATTCTAGAGGGTCTTTCTGGAGGTCATTTTCCTGCACCGGCACTGATTCAGCACCTGAAACTAATTGCTCAGAATTGCACTGCCGGAGACTAGTTGTTGGCGGTTGCGCTTTGTCCCCAGCTGCTGGAGTTTTGGGAGGAATCGTTGTCGATTGGAAAGAGACATAGATGAGAGCAGGTTTAACTCCTGTCGCTTTTTCAATCTTGCTCAAGATCTCCTGGGTTTCTGATAAGGTAGTAATCAGGATGCCTTCCAACTCTAGATATTCTTCAAAGGCATTGTTGAAGACTTCTTCTCTGTTATTGACAAGGTTAGAAAAATCTCCCAGACTAACATTTTCTATGTTGAGGATAGCATCTCCACTACCAGGATCGGGGATACGTACTAGCTCATCACTATTATTTTCATCCAGGTTACAGTCTGGGGGACAAAGGTCAGTAATAATCGGAGCAGGGGTGCTAATAATTTGAATATTACCTGCGGTGTGGTCGAAGAGAAAGGATTGCAAGGAAGTAATGGTAAATTCACCACTGGTAATAGCTCCAGCTGTACCGTTGGTAGTAGCATTGCCGACATCAAAAGGAGTCATACCATTACCTCCGTGCCGAATGGTAATATTACCACTACTGTTAGCTCCAATAGTAGAAATACTCGCTTCTAGACTATTATTAGCAGTGAAGCTATCGATCGCACGGAAAAATCTTTGGGCGGTGATATCTACTTGACCCCCGGTAGACCCTCCTTGAGTATTAATCCAGTTCACTTGTATTTTGTCAGGTGTAGCAAGGGAGACATTGCCACCAGATCCAGTAGTGCCACTAGTGTTGATTTGTCCGGTAGTGATTTGATTACCAGCTTGTACGATGATGTCTCCACCGTTAACTAGTCCTGATGAATTGAGGTTGCCAGTGGTAATCCCTCCTTGGGGATTAAAGAGGATAATATTGCCAC
>JAAHHL010000735.1 GCA_010672185.1 Caldora sp. SIO3E6
TTTGCTGGGGCAATTGAAGATCATGTTCAAGCTAATGGCTTTAGTGTAGTAGAAAACTTTACTGGTCATGGTGTAGGTAGGAATTTACACGAAGAACCTTCTGTTTTTAACTTCCGCACCCGTGAGATGCCTAATGTCAAGCTCCGTGCTGGTATGACTATAGCAATTGAGCCAATTGTCAATGCTGGTTCTAAGTTTACCCGTACCTTATCTGACCGTTGGACTGTACTTACTGTGGACAATAACCTATCAGCTCAATTTGAGCATACTGTATTAGTAACTGCTGATGGCTACGAAATTTTAACTGAACGCACTGAGGTTTAGCTAGCAAGTATAGCAGTCGCCAGGGCGGTTAAGACATTCTCAGGTAAGGCAAGTTAACAAGGGGCTGCCATCCCCTTGTCCTAATCGCCAGGGCGGTTGCTATAACAAGTAACAAGTAACAAGTCAACATAAATAACCCCCGAAAAATGAACTTCGGGGGATAATTATCAGGGTACATCATCTACCATTGATCTATTCCCAGGAATATTCTCAATATCCGGAGAGATTAATTTTCATGGATGGTGGTGAAGAAAAAATTTTTCAAAGAGAGCTGCCTTGGAGCCTTATCGCACTAATAACCTGAGAGGGTTGCTGTCGTTCTGGCTCTTTGGGTTTTAAGCAAACCGATATTACTGGTGAGGAGAAAACTGGTGAAACTGGCGATCGCAATTACCGGTAGAATTGTTGTATCCGATAATACCGTCAAAATAATCGCAGTGCTAATGGGAGTTTTCGTAATTGCCACATTAATCGCTGCCATGCAACACAAAATCGCGATAGTAGGATGAATGCTGGGAATACCCAAAGCAACTGCTAAACCTAAGCTAGCTCCAGTGAAGAACAAGGGAAAGATAAATCCCCCCCTAAATCCACCGTGGATAGTAAAGCAAATCGCTAACATCTTGGCAAAACAAATGCCTAGTAGAGTTACCAACCCAAAAGATGTAGATTGAGCCAATAGTTGGGTTTCAATTTGTTGTTCACTAAAGAAGAGAGTGGCGGGATAGAGTACCGCAATCCAGCCAATGCCCAATCCACCCATAACGGCTAGCAAAATATGCCGATGCTCAATGCTTTGAATCATCCAGTTCATTAAACGGAACATACCGATGAATAGGATTCCTGCTAGAGCACCAACTAAGCCTAAACCAACTCCTTCTAACAAATTTAACCAAGTAAGGCTCGGTAAATCGCCAAAGCGACCAAAGTTGTAGATGCCTCCTACTTTCAACCCTGTTCCTAAGCGGAAAATTCCAAAGCTACAAATACCCGCCACCATTGCCGGAATAATCGCTTCGTAATATTCAATGCCTCGACGATGGGGAATTTCTAGAGCAAATAAGGGGCCGCCAATTGGATCGCCAAAAAAGGCTGCTAAGGCTGCCCCCATACCACAAAAGGTCATGATGCGCATACTGTGAACAGTTAGCTTCAGCTTTTCTGAAATCCAACTTCCGATGCTACCGTTGATCTGCACTAGTGGTGCCTCTGGCCCCAAGCTACCTCCAGCTGTAATTGAAACCAAAGAAGTAGCAATCATACCAGGGGTTTGCTTCGGCTCTAAACGCCCTGCATCATGGACTTGGTCGATAACAATAGCCATTTCCCCTGGCAAACCCAGGAAATACAAACACAGTCCTACACCCAACCCACCAATGGTTGCAACCATCCAGGTGTAGTTCCAGTGGGGAAGCCAAACAGGAAACCATCTTAAAACAGATTCTCTACCGACTTCCCAAACAAATTCTAGTAGGTGTTCCAGTACAAAATAGTAAACAGTTGCTACTAACCCTCCAGCAATTCCCACAATTCCTGCATAGAAAAGGGTGTGGAAATAGGTGAGCTCTTGAGGCTTAGCAGATTTGTCGTCTGATGGAGAAATAAAATCAAATTCTTTTGCTGTAGTAGTCATAGATAGGACGTAAGTCGGTGGGCGGAAAAGGTTATATAAGCAGGTACACAAAATTAGTCACACACTGCCTGAAACTCAAAGCCTGATATTATAAAAGCCAAAGAGATTGAGAATAGGTAAATAATTCTGCGTAGGCGCTTACAAAATTCCGCACCCTAGCTGGCACAGTTGGTATTGTCGTAATTTTCCACCAAACACGTGGTAAATTTTGATACATAAACTATCAATTGTGCAGCTATTTAATATAATTTTCATTCTCTGTAAAGTGGCGTTCTTACCATCAATACCGATTCTCGCCCGTAACCTTTCAACGGTAAAACAGTAACTTTTGATACATTTAACAATGCACCAGTGCGATCGCTACTGATGGGCTTTAGAATTCAAATTAATCAATATTTAACTCAAAAACTACAAAATCATTTACCAGAAAATCAAGTCAAAGTTTATCCTGATTGATCGCCAAAATGGGTATAATATTAATGGTAGTTATTGCTTGGACAGGTTTTGTATAGAGATTGTCACGTAATGGACTAATTGTGACCCTAAACCATTCATGTCAACTTAAGCTAAAGATAGTTTAACGGTTAGCTTCCACACCCACCCAGAACTTAAGTTCACAGGCTTTTAGCTCAAGTCCACAAAGCGTGGACTAAAGATGTTTGAGTCGATTGAGTCATCTTTAGATGACTTTAGCTATGAGCGAGGAACTTAAGTTCCTCGCGGGGCAAGGGATTAACCTTAAGTTGACACCAATGACTCTAAACCTGCCCCTACAACGTTTGTGGTTCTTAAAAAAATAGCTATGGTACTGTAAAGTTTTACAAAAAAAAGAAAATAGCGGCGAAATTATGGTGAATTGACTGATATCAGAACAGAGGGTAAGCAAATTTTATTGCGGTGAGCAGTTACCGGTTCTCGTGATTGCCCTCAGCGTTAACTATGTTACACCAGGCAGGGCAATCATCAGGAGATAAGCACAAATGTTTTTGGCTAAAGGAGAAAACAATTATGATAATAAGTAAAACAAGTGCTATCGTCTGAGAAGGTAAGGTTGTCACTGAAGTTAATTGTCAAAAACAGAATATACAGCCCAATTTCAATTTTGCTAAATTTTTATTGAGTTTGGGCGCAAATAGGATATCCCTGAGGGAAACTAGTGCAAGGAGGCAGAAGGCAGGAGAGAAGAAAGCTTTTACAGTAGGCTGTTTACCTTTTTTTACTGGTCACTTATTTCCGCCGCACTGCACTAGAAACTATATTCCTCAGGGAAACTGTAAGCTATCCTTCTTAAAGGAATATTCAACTATGAAATTTGCTCAGTTGAGTTCTAGCTGTTTATCTTTGCTGATTTCTCTAACAGCAGCGGTTCCGTTTTCACTAGTGCAACGCGGCAAAAATAACCCGTCAGTTAAAAAAGGTGAAAAAGCTCACTACACAAGGTTTCTTCCCTTCTGCCTTCTGTTCCCCTCCTTGGAGGGGTTAGGGGTGGGTTCTGCCTTCTGCCTTCTTACACTAGCAACGGAGGTACAAGCTCAACCAATTACCGCAGCCAACGACGGCACCGGTACAATTGTTACCCCTCAGGGAAACCAGTTTAATATTGATGGTGGTACTCCCTCAGGGGCAAATCTTTTTCATAGTTTGGAGCAATTGGGCTTAGATACGGGACAAGTAGCTAATTTTCTGTCTAATCCCCAAATTCACAATATCCTGGGACGGGTGGTTGGGGGTGACCCTTCTATAATTAATGGCTTGATTCAGGTAACTGGCGGCAACTCCAACCTCTACTTGATGAATCCAGCGGGGATGATTTTTGGCCAAGGTGCTAGCTTAAATGTGCCAGCTAGTTTCACTGCTACTACTGCTAATGGCATTGGCTTTGCTGGTGGTTGGTTTAATGCAACTGGGGATAACAACTATCAGACATTGCTGGGTAATCCAAACAGTTTTGCCTTCACGATAGAGCAGCCTGGGAGCATTGTCAACACTGGGGAGTTGGTAGTAGGAGCAGGACAAAATTTAACTCTATTGGGTGGCACGGTTATCAATACAGGTACTATTTCAGCTACAGGAGGCGAGATTACGATGACGGCAGTACCAGGAGAGAATCTGGTACGTATCAGTCAGGAAGGAATGCTGCTGAGTTTGGAAGTTGAGCCGACAGCTGGGTTGGATAAGCATAGTCTGCCAACGGCTGAGGGGATTGCTCCTGTGGATTTACCCAGATTGCTGACTGGGAGCAATTTAGGTCATGCTACAGGGTTAACAGTTAACCCAGATGGCACAGTACAGGTGACAGGTTCAGGAATGACTGTTCCCACAGAGCCAGGGACAGCTATTGCTTCGGGTACTCTGGATGTTTCA
>JAAHHL010000736.1 GCA_010672185.1 Caldora sp. SIO3E6
GGAGGCAGGAGGCAGGAGGCAGGAGGCAGGAGGCAGGAGGCAGGAGGCAGGAGGCAGGAGGCAGGAGGCAGGAGGCAGGAGGCAGGAGGCAGGAGGCAGGAGGCAGAAGGCAGGAGGCAGGAGGCAGAAGGCAGAAATAACTGAGCAGCTAAAATCTCCTTGTCTTCCTTGTCCCCCTTGTCTCCCCTTGTTCCCCCTGTCTCCCTTGTCTAGTCTTCCAGAGGCGAGTAGCCATTTGTAACGATTTTTGCCAGATTGGAGTTGCATCAGGTCAAAAATTCGAGAAAATAGGCTAAGAGGTTTAGCTCTTTATGATGCTTTTAACACTATTGTGTGAGGGGTGAATGTGAAAAATATTCTAATTAAACCAGTTTCCTGCCTAGTTGGTCTTACCACTTTGACGGTTGTCAGTAGCACGATGCCTGCCTCTGCTCAAACTCTCAGTTTGGATTTATCAGTGGAGGCATCTGAGGAGAATTCAACTCAGGTGGTTGAGACTAGGGCAACATCAATTGCGAATAGTGAGCCACTCGCAGAAGTAGAAGTTATCAAGCAAAAGCCAGAAGATTTTTGGTTTAGGAGGAGTGCTAGCCTCTTCCACAACTCTTCCACTGTAAATGATGAGGCTTTTGTTTATCAAGAAGAAGAGATCAAGGAACACCCTTCTGCCTCGGAAAAGCCCAAGCCTTCGGTGGCACCAATACTCCAAGAAGTAGTTGAGCAGGATAATTTGCTACCAACTGAGTTAGCTGAAGTTAAGGAGTATCAAATTAATTATCCTGAACTTGCAGCTACTGAGCCAATGCCAGGAACTTTAGACACATCTGCTGCGGTTTTAAGGGTTGAGCCAAAAACTGCTGTGGTGTCGGAAGTCAACTCTGAACTCTCAGGCACTACTGTTGCTCAACGAGATTTCGATCTCCGTCGAATTCCTCGTCCTATTCCCAATTGGATTGGGGCTGGGGGCAATATTGGTTTAACTGATAATAATGAGGAAAGTGCTATCGGCAGGGGCGCTTTTGTCATTAATGCCAAACTAAATTTAGTTCGCAATATATCACTTCGACCTGCTGTAATTCTCGCAGATAACACTACTTTTTTAGTACCAGCCACTTATGACTTTATAATCCCTGAGGATAAACCCTTTGGAAAGATTAAATTTGCTCCTTTTGTCGGTGGAGGTGCTGCCTTCTCTACCGGTGATAACAGCAGCGTTGGTTTCCTACTGACTGGTGGTGTAGAGGTTCCCCTCTCACGACAATTTGTTGCCAATGGTTCGATTAATATCGGCTTTCTTGAAACGACAGATATAGGAATTCAGTTAGGGGTTGGTTACCTATTCTCTGAGTTTTTGAAATAAGAGTATTTGGGGAATCGGGAATGGGAGATGTACCTCACAGGTGCGCAAGCTGCTAGATCAATTCTTCGGCAGATTCACCTTGCAGGTTTCGGATGGGCGTTTCATACCACATCCGGTTACAATAGAGCCGTTTTGAGCAAACCGCGAAATCCCTGTAGGGACGTTTCATGAAACGTCCCTACAATGTGTGCATAGCGGGTATATCGATACCGGATTTGGTATGAGTCCTGAATTAGCTTAATTCGATCTCAAAGAAACTATCAGCAGGTTTCTGAGCGATAGTAGTATCCCAGGAGATTGCCTGTAAAAAAGCCTTGCTGGAGGGGGTTTCAACCACATCTACACCCCAGTTGCCTGGTTGCAGAGCATCTGGAGAGTTACTGGTGGCAGGAGTGGTTTTAATTCCCCCTAATACTAGAATATGCGGCAGAGGAGTTTCACCGGAATGTTGGGTTTGACGCTTGTCTCGCATCGCTTGAGCACAAAGTTCCCCGACTTGCTGCGGCGAAAGTTCGGAAGTTAAAAACAGAATCTCCATAATCCAATGGGGATGATTGATCAGTCTACATTGGCAGGATGGGTGAGCACTCAATCCTAACCGAAATACTTCTACAAATTCTTCCTTACTCAGAGGGGGTACAATGTCGGGGGAAACATTAAAGTTGTGGGAAAGTAGCATCCGCCCCTGTACTTTATTACTCAAGATAGTCAATTATTGTCATCAAAGTTGGCATTGTTAATTTTAGCTCACCATTACACTATAGCGCTTCTCCTATGTATGAAGTACACTGTTCAACTTCAAAGTCCCCCTTTCCAAGGGGGATTTAGGGGGATTGAGATGTACCTCACAGATGCGAGAACTGCTATAGTTCATTTAGCGCTTGAGACTATAAGGTAAACCATCAGGAAATAGCAGTTGAACTCGTTTTTCCCTCAGTTTTTGTTCCTCAAAATACATTTCTTCTAACTGGCTTACTTCATCCTCAGATACACCTATTAGGTTGGCCATTTTTCGCACAGCAGCTTGTTCCCCCTCATGATATTCAAAATCGGCGGCGCAAGCCTTAATCGCAAAATAGATAGCAGCTCTTTTAGCTTTAATAGTTTGAGATGTACGATTAATCACCTCTGCTAAATCTTCTGTTGCCTCATAGTTTTTGAGTTCCTCAACCATTGAGGGAGACATACCTCTAACAGCAGAGAAACCAATAATCCAGTCTCTTTCTTCAGGAGAAAGAACCCCATCTCCTTTGGTACAAATCAGCATAGCTTTGGTGAGGGCTTCATAGGTATTATCGGGAGGAAGTTCATTAAGATGCCACCCAAAAGTATCCTGAAAAAACCAAAGACCAGCCAGCTTATAAACTTCTTCCAAAGATATTGACATAATCTTTTTTCCTTTAGCCAACTAAAAATTTTTAAGCATTGTTTGAAACCTAGCACTATAACTGATATGGGTTCAACACCTGAGTTCAGTCTAGATTGTAGGAAACCATTCAGATGGGGCGTATGCCATCATTGGTGTAAACTTAAGCTAGGGATAGCTAAGCGCTTAGCTTCCACACCCACCCAGAGTTTAAACTCACCGGCTAATAGCTAAAGTCCACGCTTTGTGGACTGAAGATTTTTGGGAAGGTTGAGTCATCTAAAGATGACTTGAGCTATTAGCAAGGAACTTAAGGATACTGTGGGGCATGGGTTTTACGTTAAGTTGACACCAATGGTATGCCATACGCCCCTACAGTCCTCCACTCAAAACGATGGCCTTCCCTTATCCCACTGTGGCCTTGTCTTTTTTAGAGTACGTACTTTACTTTGACTTGCTGAATTCTAGTCCATTATCTTTAGCATACCGTTCCATAAAGCGCATGAAACGCTCCCATGCTTCAAGGGATTTCATTGGATGAACTACTTCTAGTGCTTCCGGCTGACCATTGACAAATTTACCTTTTACCTCTCGTGTAACAATTTCTCCTTCTTCATCTACCATGTACATCCCCAAGATATTTTCCGTTTGCTTACCATCGAAAGCTTTAGGTTTCTCAAAATAGAAAGTTGCAGTACCTTGGCTACCGTCGCGAGAGCGGGTGATGCGGACATCAGGGACAACTTCTTCTTTGACACCTCTAAAAAACTGAATTTCAGCCATAGCAGTCCATTACAATACTTAAGAGTTTCTTAATCTATCTTCTCATTCATTGGTCATTGGTCATTAGTCATTGGTCATTAGTCATTGGTCATCTGTCATTGGTCATTGGTCATTGGTCATTGGTCATTAGTATTTAGGGTTTGCTGTATAAGTGTGGAAGCCATGCCAGACTTCAGTTTCAAGCATTTGCAAGCCAAAAAAGTCCTGTGGAAATTACATCTCTTGGCTCAAAAACCTGGCATCGACTTGGGAAATCCCTGGGTAACCTTGGGGGATGCAAATGCCCAAAACGAGGATAAATGCTGCATTCGTTCTTACTTATTACTCTAGGTGAAAAGAGCCGCACCCAATACAATAGTGCCATCCATTTCCTCTTACTTCTCATGACCTTGCTCTCCCAACTCCAAGATGCGATCGCTGGTTTATATTGGATTAGTGCAACCGACGAACTGTGGGAAGTGCTGACTCTTAACGGGGAGCCCACATCTGAAGCGATCGCTCAGCTTTCAGGAAAGACACCTGTTAAAACCAGAGACTTTGAGGCATTCTTCAAAAATGCTACTACAGAGCAAGACTGGCACAGCGAGGAAGACAAAGCCGATGTCCAACGCTACCAAGGTCTAGTGGAGATGCTAAAAGAAAACCTTCAAGCGATCGCAATCTACGGAGTGGGAGAAGCTGAAATAGACGTTTTTGTAGTCGGCAGAGCCGAATCAGGACAGTGGATTGCCCTCAAGACTCTGGAAGTGGAGTCGTGATTTTCAGTTCCTGCTATTGATAGACCTTGCTCTCAAGAATTTCCTCAATTA
>JAAHHL010000737.1 GCA_010672185.1 Caldora sp. SIO3E6
TGAGGCAGGAGGCAGGAGGCAGGAGGCAGGAGGCAGGAGGCAGGAGGCAGGAGGCAGGAGGCAGGAGGCAGGAGGCAGGAGGCAGGAGGCAGGAGGCAGGAGGGAGCTGAGGAAGCTGAGGGAGATAGGGAAAAAATCTATATCTACTCATCACTCATCACTCATCACTCATTACTCATTACTTTGTATTCCACAGTTTTAGGTGTGTCGCGCCAGTAGATTATTTTTTCCACGCTGCACTAGCCCCGTAGAATAATTATGATGACATGATCGAAAAATCAAGGAATTAAAATATGATAGCAACGGATGGTCGTCCTACCCCTCAAGAGAAACCAACAGTCTTTGACTTATCAACTTATTTAACCCAGCGGCAGGCTCAAGTTGAGGCGGCAATAGATGCTTCTCTCCCCATCACTTATCCGAACAAGATTTACGAGTCGATGCGCTATTCCCTATTAGCTAAAGGGAAACGTTTGCGTCCCATTCTTTGCCTTGCCACCTGTGAATTAATAGATGGTACTGTGGAAATGGCCATGCCTACTGCCTGTGCCCTGGAAATGATCCATACCATGTCATTGATTCACGATGATATGCCAGCAATGGATAACGATGACTACCGTCGAGGGCAACTGACTAACCACAAAGTCTATGGTGAAGATATTGCTATCCTGGCAGGAGATGGTTTACTATCCTATGCCTTTGAGTATGTTGCTGTTAAAACCCAAGGTGTTCCAGCTCAAAGATTGTTACAGGTAATAGCTCGGTTAGGTAAAGCAGTAGGGGCATCCGGATTGGTTGGGGGACAGGTAGTTGACTTAGAGTCAGAAGGGAAGTTAGATATTCAGGAAGAAACCCTCAACTTCATTCACACCCACAAAACCGGAGCCTTGCTAGAAGCTTCAGTAGTCTGTGGGGCTATCTTAGCTGGAGCCACGGAGGCAGATATTGAACGGCTCTCTTGCTATGCCCAAAATATCGGGTTAGCATTTCAAATTATTGATGATATCCTGGATATCACTGCAACTCAAGAGGAATTGGGAAAAACTGTAGGTAAGGATTTGCAAGCGCAAAAAGTAACTTATCCTTCCCTTTGGGGACTAGAGGTATCAAAAGCCAAAGCTAAACAGCTAGTAGCTACGGCGAAAGACCAACTGGAACCCTTTGGTGAGAAAGCGGTGCCCCTAACAGCCCTAGCTGACTTTATTACAAACCGCACTCATTAAATTTGTTGTTTGTTGTTGGTTAATATCTAATAGCTAACAACTAATGACTAATTACTCGTAAAACAATATGCAGGACTTTGGCGATATCCTAAACAATCAGGTGTTACTGGTTGCACTTCTCGCTTGTGGGATTGCTCAACTATTGAAGTTCCTGGTAGAGCTAACCCAAAATCGTAAATTTAATATCCGTGTACTAGTGACTACCGGCGGTATGCCGAGTTCCCACTCAGCACTAGCAGCAGCCCTAGCAACGGGAGTGGGGCAAACCGTAGGATGGGCGTCTCCTGAATTTGCGATCGCTACAATTTTTGCTGTCATTGTCATGTATGATGCTGCTGGTGTGCGTCAAGCTGCCGGTAAGCAAGCTCGCATCCTCAACCAAATCATTGATGAGTTATTTGCTGGAAAGGAGTTTAATGAGGAGCGTCTCAAGGAATTACTCGGACACACTCCTTTTCAGGTAATTGTAGGATTAATTTTAGGTATTGCTATTTCTTGGTTAGCATCTCCGGCTTATTAGGGAATGGGGAATGGGGAATGGGGAATAGGGAATAGGGAATGGGGAATATTTCTTCCATTTGTGGCTGGTGGCAATCGCCGCCAGTTAGGATTATCAGCCAATAGAAACTATAGCTTAAAATAACACAAGAGCACCGTAAATCTAGAGGAGAAACCTCTTGACAACCCTTACTGACATTGGCAAGCTGATCACGAAAGATCCCTACAGTAATCGTCCAGTAATCACAGGGACTAGAACATCTGTTCGCAGAATTGCTGGGCTATATAATCAAGGTAATAACGCCGCAGACATAGCTAGACGATTAAATCACTTGAACTACACTCAAATTTATGCAGCATTAACTTATTATCACGCTAATCGTCAGGAGATAGACCAAGATCTAGCAGCTGAACAAACTGCTGATGAAGAACTTGCCAAGCAGCATTATCAGGCACGCTTATCCTAAAAATGACAAGTCTTAGATTGTTTGATATTATTTTATAATGGGAAAATTTGCGCACCTATAGAGTACCTAAGGATGCGATCGCCACGAGAAGACACGCCAACAGCATTAGAATCTTGATCAGAAGCCGTTCGTATCTGTAACTGAGGAAACTTTTTTATAATTGATTCAAAAGTGACTTGCCGAAACCGGATAGACAAAAGTATCCTACTTTTAGGAAATGGGCTAATGGATAGCATCAGCTTGAATAGGTTCAAAGAATCATTAAAAGATTATGTTGAGCAAATAACCCATCAACACATTCCCCTTAAAGTGACAGATCATCAGGGTCAAGACTTTGTAGTAATGAGTGTTGAAGATTGGGAACAGGAACAAGAAACCTTGTACATCTTGCAAAACAATAGCATAATCAAGCAAATTGCAGAATCAATGGCAACCCACAAGAACCATCAGGGATATCGACCATCAAGCGAGGAAATAGATGAGTTCATAAATAATGAGAATGATAGCGGGATCGATTAACCAAAATGGCCGGAGCCTGGATACAATGGGGAAAAGAGCATGGCTACAGATGGTAAACTCGAAAAGTATAAGGAAGACAAATGTCCTAACCTTAGAGCTACTGAGTATTACATCTAAGAACTTTTGTTAATCTCGCGATAAATATCTGCAACGGTCATATTTCCGAATAACTGGGATTTTAGCTCTAAGTAATTGAATTTTTGTGCCATCGTCTCCCTAAAAAAAAATGCAGCTTCTGCAATTCCCAATTGCTCTACAATTATTCTAACTCCTTGTTTCCTGATCTCATCAATTTGTGGTGTTTCTTTCATATTCTTACTCTCCTGCTTTTTGCTTAAGAAGATTAACGATGGGTTCTGATAACCATAAACCTGCATCTCGTAGTGCCTGAATTTTGGGAGCAATTGATGGGATCAAACCCCGTTGTTTTGCTAAGATTAATACTCTTCCTGTACCCATTGTCGTGATATCTAGAGCTTTAGCACAACGGCGTGCTGCTTTATCATCAACAATGGCAACACTATCAGGATTTTTCCTAGCTAGGCTCAAAACTTCTGATTCACCTTTCCCCAAATCCCAAGCTGCTATTTCTGATGCTACATTGGTAATTTCTACTCGTTGTGCCCAAGAAACGTTAGGTAGTTGTAATGTAGGTACATCATTTTTTCCTGATACAGCTACTTCACGCCAAACAGCATCTGGCACAATTATTTCGGAAAAAAGCTGAGGGAGAAGATCTACCTGTTGACTTTTAAACAAAACAATGAGTGGGGAAGAGTTAACAATCACCTTCTTAACTAACATTCATCATTTCCTCTTCAAGTTCTTCAGCTGTATATTGCATAAAATCAACTTGATAACGTGCCAATGCTAAGATAAATTCTTCACGAGTCAAGCCCGCTATTTTTGAGGCTTTTTCCTGGGATATCTCACCTAGTTCATACCACTTGACGGCAGCGGCAATCTGCATCTCGCGAACAAATTCATCAGGACTTTTGCGCAGAGCAGAGAATACGGTTTCTGGAAGTTGAAGAGAAATAGTTTTCATCGATAATATTCTCAGGGTTAGAAAGAGTTGTTAGGAACTCAGTTGACTGGGATTTGATTGTTTGATACCATATTATAATGGAAAAATGTGCGTACCTATAGAGTGTCCTAAGGATGCGATCGCCACGAGAAGACACGCCAACAGCATTATAATCTTGATCAGAAGAGGAAATCTTTTTAGAATTAGTCCAACAGTGGCGTGTCGCAACTGGGATGATGTCTTTAGTCTCAAAAATGGTAATCCACCCAGCTTATCAACGAATTATTGGGATGGGTCAACCAGTTGTTCCTCTGATTCTACGGGAATTAGAACAGGAACCGGATCATTGGTTTTGGGCGTTGCAATCAATTACAGGTGCTAATTCTGTGAAAACAGAGCAGCGGGGTCGATTAACCGAAATGGCCGGAGCCTGGATACAATGGGGCAAAGAGCATGGCTACAGATTGTAGGCTCGAAAAGTACAAGGAAGACGAATTTCCTAACCTTAGAGCTACTGAGTATTACATCACAAGTAAAGCATCACGAATGTACAATTGTTTTGCTTGGGCTGCGGGGGAAGATA
>JAAHHL010000738.1 GCA_010672185.1 Caldora sp. SIO3E6
TGGTTTTAGGTACTTTGTCACCTCGACAACGGTTAACAACATACTTATAGTACGATGTTGTGCTGTTAATCGTCAACTAGGTTACTTCTCTACGGATGTCTGCAAAAACAAGACCCACCTTTCCCTCGTCACTGTTTGGAAAGCGTGATTCGCGGACAAAGGGATATTTTAGTTCGAGCTGTTGAAAAACATGAATGGCAATTGTTGTTTCAGGTAAAGGAACAGCAAATTGTCAAAGGGGAGCAAGAATACCAGATGCTACTGCGTAGTATGTTTGTGTTTGAATATCAGGATGAGGAAGGAGCCTGGTTTAGTATTAATCCGATTTTGGCAGAAGCAAAGCAGTTGCAGGATTAAAGGTGAAGGATTCTTTGTAGAGGCTAGTTTAGGGAATTAAGTACTTTGCCCGCCAGGGGTTCAAACCCCTGTCTAATAGACAAAGTCCTCTTTAGAGGACTCAAGGAAATTTGACCAAAGAATCAGTTGATATGGAGAGTAATATCTCTTTTCATCATGAGATTAATACCATCATATTTCCAGCAACAGGAAATATTTTTACCATCAACGCTTATTTGCTTTACAGAAATTTCAGTCCGTTTTAACGGACTTAAGCTATTAGCCAGGGAATTAATTCCCTAGCGGTTGAGCGACTGGGTAAAATTTTGCCAAAATTCTCTTCTTCAGCAATTCATCTTATCAATCCGCTTACCCATCAGGAATTAAAACTATGACTCTCCCCCAAGAAGACTTAAATACCAACAATCAAGAATCTTTGAACACCCTAGCACGAGCGATCGCGATCTCTGCTGCTCAAGGTCAATTTTCTCCAATTTTGGCTCGTTGCAACTATACAAAACTGCGAGAGCACTTGCTGCAACAGTTGCGAGAAAGCTGCACGATGGAGTTTCTAGAACTAGTCCTCGCTCCTTCCGACAAGAGCATTTATGACATTATTGAAGCAAAAGTAGCACAGAAGCGACCAAGGGCAATCATTATCTCTGGTTTGGAGTTAGTAAATGACTTGAATACCCTACTAATTGCTATTAATTATGCAAGGGATGAGTTTGGTAAAAATTTTCCCTTCCCAGTGGTATTCTGGGTAACAGATGAGGTATTGAAGAAGTTCATCCGGATAGCACCGGATTTCCAGAGTTGGGCTGCTACTCCTATTTTCTTTGAACTGGCAACGGAAGAATTAGTTCAAAATATCAAACAAACTACTGATGAAATTTTTGCTCACGTTTTAGAAGCTGGTGCGGGTAGGTTTGTGGGCAATGCTGTCTTGCATTTGAGTAGTTCCCACCGCTGTAAAGA
Source organism: Caldora sp. SIO3E6 (assembly GCA_010672185.1). Taxonomy (GTDB): domain Bacteria; phylum Cyanobacteriota; class Cyanobacteriia; order Cyanobacteriales; family Coleofasciculaceae; genus Caldora. Next base: position 1,315 of record JAAHHL010000738.1, read on the forward strand.
ACTAGCATCAGCCTTGGAGAATTTACGACATCGTGGTGTGCAGTTAGAGCTGGAGCTAGAAGCTAGTTTAGAGTTTGTACTCGCTCAAGGAGCTGGTAGTGCAACGGAAGCTGCCAAGCAACATTATGAGCGGAGTCTTGAGCTTTGGCGACAATGTTACCATCTATTTTACCAAGGGGATAGGGAGAGAACAAGATTTCAAGTAATTGAGAGAAAAGGTTGTGTCCTCTTCTACCTGGGACTTTGGTGGCGTCATTATGCTACTCAACATCGAGCTGAATATGATCAAGCTTGTATTCAAGTTAGGGAATATTTTCAACAAGCAATTGAGCTATTTCAGCAGCATGAGCGTCCTGATTTAGAGAGAAAATTTATTAATGCTTTGGGAGAGATACTGCAAAGACTCAAGCAGTGGGAGGAGTTAGAAGAGGTTGCCAACAGATCTTTACAGTTGCATTGCTCAGTTAATCAACGGCAAACTCAAAAAGGAGGAGTTAAAAAGCATTATCATCTTTTGAGACTAGCTCAAGCTCATGGTCTATGGGCGAATGTGGCACTATCAAAATCAGCTTGTAGTGAAGCTAAAAAGTATGCAGAAGAGGCATTACGTATCCAAGCAAGTATCGAAACTTCAGGAGTTACTGATAACTCCCAAGAATCACATCAATATTTAAACTGGGTACTGACATATTACCATGAATTTTACTTACTTTACTTGGCGCGATCGCTTGTTGCTTTAGAGCAGAAGGAAGAGGCGATTCAGAATCTAGAAAGAGCGAGGGTAGAAGGTCATCACCATCATGATCCTCTGCTATATATTGACATATTGAAAGAATTGCGATCGCTTTATTATGAGCAAGGGGAATATCTCAAGGCATTTGAAACCAAGCAAGAATATCAGTCGATTGAACAGTCCTATGGGTTCCATGCCTTTGTTGGTGCTTCTCCTTTGCAGCCGAAACAACAAGTAACTAATCCCATTATCTCAGATGTTGATGTACTCGGTTCAGTCACCCAAGAAATTGCTGCTTCCGGCAGACTACAAGATGTTGAGTGTCTAGTTGAACAGATGGGGCGTATTGACCATAAATTGACTGTGATTCATGGACAATCAGGAGTTGGTAAAAGTTCAATTATCCAAGCTGGTTTGATACCAGCTTTAAAAGGTCAAGCTATTGACTACCGTCAGGTACTACCTGTTTTGCAGCAAGTTTATACCGATTGGGAGAAGGAACTGGGCAAATCTTTAGGTGAGGCCCTTGCGAAAACAGTAAACTCGATGTTTGAGCCGAAAAACCTTGATTCAACAGTAGCTATTCGGGAGCAGTTACGTAACAATGCCCAAACTAATCTACTGACGGTGCTAATTTTTGACCAGTTTGAAGAGTTCTTTTTTATTTGTAAAGACCAAGAACAGAGACAAGAATTTTATGATTTTTTAAATAAATGCTTAGATATCCCTTATGTTAAAATAATCTTATCGTTACGGGAAGATTATCTTTATTATTTATTAGAATGTAACAATCGCTTAGTCAATTTTACGGCAATCAATAATAATATTTTGGACAAAAAAATACTTTACTACTTAGGTAATTTTGTCCAAGAAGATGCCAAATTAGTTATTCAAAACTTTATTGAACCAACTCCCTTTTCTTTAGAACCAGCACTAATTGAGCAATTAGTGGCAGATTTGGCAGGAGAGTTAGGGGAAGTACGCCCGATTGAGTTACAGGTGGTGGGAGCACAGCTACAAACAGCTCAAGTTAAGACCCTGGCAGAGTATCAAGCCTACGGCAACAAGGAAAAACTAGTCGAACAGTTTTTAGATGCAGTTATTCAAGACTGTGGTGCAGAAAATAAACAAGCTACTGATGTAATTTTGTACTTGCTCACGGATGACAATAACACTCGCCCTGTAAAAACCCACACTGACTTAGCCTCAGCTTTAGCAACCGAAGTAAAAGCTTTAAATTTAATACTGCAGATCCTAGTTGGTTCAGGATTAGTTCTGCGATTACCCACATTCCCCAATGAGCAGTATCAGCTAGTGCACGATTATCTAGTGCCATTAATTCGGCGACGAGGAGATGTAGAATTACTGGCTAAACTGAAGGATGCTGAAGAACAACAAGCACTCACCGAAGCAAAATTCAATCGGGTTTTGAGCAGGCGACTGCTAGAAGCACGCTTAGCGGTAGGTGTCGTAGCGATAACAGCAATCATAATTGCTCTGATAGCAAGAGTAAGCCAAACTACTAATCAAATAGTTCGCTTAACTGCATCTTCAGAAGCACTCTTGGAAGCAGATTGGGAGTTTGATGCACTCCTAGAAAGTTTAAAGGCAGGTCAAACCCTGAAGACATGGTTTGGCAGGTGGACACCGGATGATACTCGGATTCGGGCCATAAGATCTCTACAGCTAGCATATGATGGGGCAATAGAGCGAAACGGTTTACAGGGATATGACAAAACTTTGCAGGGACATGACAAAACTTTGCAGGGACATGACAAAACTTTGCAGGGACATGACAAAAAGGTCTTCAGCGCAACTTTTAGTCCTGATGGTAATATACTAGCCTCTGCTAGTGAGGATACAACAGTAAAACTCTGGGACCATTACGGCAAGCACATCCGAACCCTGAGAGGGCACGAAGGCTCTGTGACAAGTGTGAATTTTAGTCCAGATGGCAAGAAAATCGTCTCTGCCAGTAATGACAAAACTATCAAAGTCTGGAGTAGAGAAGGTGAGTGCCTCCTTACCCTTAAAGGATACAAGGGCCATGTCAATGAAAGTGAGTGTCCCCTTGCCCAGAAAAGATACAAGGGCTATGTCAATAGTGTGGGTTTTAGAGATAATCAGACCATTGCCTTTGCAACTAATGATAAAACTATTTATCTTTGGCAATTGGATAACACTGACACTTTCCTCAAAATTTTTCCTGGGCATAGTGGTGGAATCTATAGTGTAAGTTTCAGCCCGGATGGTCAGATGATTGA
>JAAHHL010000739.1 GCA_010672185.1 Caldora sp. SIO3E6
ATTCCCACCTTGGGGGAACTCATTGTTCAAAAAGCAATGGAAAGCCAGGGGACTCTCGCCGAGACAATCTCTCTCTCTTCGGCCTAAGTTTTCGCGGCGAGCGACCCCTGGCTTTTTGAGAAGTTACCAAAAAATCCTGGAGCAAGCGGAGACAAACCGACAGTATTGGGAAAATCGTAATCGAGAACAACTACTTAATGCTGAACAATATATTGCCACAACTCCCCCACAACAGGCGGAAGAACAAATTTGGACAAAGCTACATACATGGAAAAACCGCATAGCTCAAGAATATTCAAGTTACTAATTGACCATAATATAGAAGGTTGGGCTGTTTACAAAAATGGGTGTGCTATAGGGTGTTGTTAGCGATCGCGTAACGCACCATCCTATAATCGGTTACTTACAACCCACTACTTTTTTGATAAAATGATCATATATGATAGGATTTGCTGATGAATATCTCCTTACCTCCAGAATTAGAACAATTTGTGCAGCATAAAATAGACAATGCCATATATGATTCTCCAGAAGCCTTTATTTGTGAAGCTTTGGAATTTTTTTGTCAACACCAACCCAAGGTAATAGAGGAAGAATCAAATGAGGCAATTTCTCTTGAAGAGATTGAGCGTCGTAAACAACTTAAACTTTATCCTTATGATGAACAAGCTGCTAGTGAAGACGAAGAATCTTATACTGAATGCCTCCAACAAAGTGGCATGACTCACGAACAGGTCATGGCATGGATCGATAGCATAGGAGCCGAACAGGAATTGCCATACCCTGCACAATAAAAAGGATTGAACTTCCCTTTTTTTGCGTATCCGGTATTAATAAAATTAGTTAATGTTCGTTTAACAAGCAAACATATTAAAAGCTGTAGGTAATGACTAAATTTATATCAATATTCAACAATAAAGGTGGAGTAGGGAAGTCAACTATCTGTTGGAATTTAGCCGATGCTCTTGGACGGCTTGAAAAGAAAGTACTTCTAGTTGACTTTGACCCTCAATGCAATCTCTCTATTGCTATGCTAGGCGAAAAGATGTTTGTGGACAAACTAGCTACAGAAAATATTCCCTACGGAACAACGATAAGAGCGTTTTTGCAGCGTTTTTTACAAGGTACTGGAGGAGAAGAAATTTTTCTCTATAAGGGAGAGCATACGAGTAATAACGTTGACTTGATTGCAGGTGATTTCTGGCTAAACGTATATGCAGACAGCTTGAATGTAGGTGCTGATTTGCTTTCGGGTACTACACTATCAAGATATGTTGCATTGCACAGAATGGTATCTGAGGCTAAAAAAAAATCTAACTTAGACTACGACTTTGTTCTTATAGATTTACCTCCCTCTTTTGGTTCTCTAGTTAGGGCGGCTTTTTATTCGTCTAACTATTATCTTGTTCCGTGTACTTCAGATAATTTTAGCGTCTACTGCGTAGGGCTAATCGGACAAATGGTTCCTGCCTTTATTCGCGATTGGGAGACTGGTTTAAATCGTTTCAAGGAAAGCAATCCACATTTTTCAGATTATGACCATCTTGGCAGACCAGTATTTGCTGGATGGATATTCAATGGTTTTGATACTGCAAGAGAGAGAAGGAGTCAAGAAGAAATTCAGGCAGGGAAAGCTCCAAAAGAAAAAAAGATGGTGCGAGCAGACTCTACCATGCATAATCGCATTTCTGCTGCGATTGAGGAAGATCTTGTTGCTACTCTGAATAAAAAAATTCAACATTTTATTCCTGTCACCAATAAAAACATAAATAACTTCAGAATTGGAGATATTGAAGATGCGAATGTTCTTATACAAAATAGCTTGTGGCTGAGTGTTCCACTTAGTCAACTTAACAGCCATCAACAAGTAGCCAGTTTACAAGATAGGAGACAATGGGCGAAAAATCAACTGGACCAAATTTCGCTTTTGGATGAGAAGTTCTTGGAAATAGCGATGAATGTTTGTGATATCTGTACTTAATATAGGGTTATGTTAACGACTTTAGTTTTGAGGAGGGTATCCATTTCCAAAAGATACGCAAATCGCGAAGATCAGATAACAGCACTTCTCTTGCGTTCGCAGTGTTAAAGATACTCAACAGAGGCATAACACTATTAAGAGTAAAGTAGCTTTCCTTCAAAATTAGCTAAGATACTATGTTACTAAAATATAATCCTCGAGCATGTTTGCCCTCTGCTGAAGACTTACCTGATTCTGACGATACCCCTGTGGATAACGAATTACAAAAATTAATTCCTGGACTCCTTAGAGAAATTCTCGCCTTAATTTGGTCCAACAGAATGGATTGGTTTTTCGGCGTGTACATGGGCATCTATTATCATCCAGACGAAGCGGCAATCGTTCCTGATGGTTTTCTCAGTATCGGAGTCCCCAGAATTATTGATTCAGATTTACGTTTATCCTACGTTCTATGGGAAGAGAAAGAAGTTCCTCGCTTTGTTTTAGAAGTTGTCTCTCAAACCAGAAGAGGAGAATATACCCAAAAGAAACAAGATTACGCTCAAATGGGAGTTTTATATTATGCCATCTATAATCCTCTAAGAAAAAGGAAGCCTCGTTTAGAAGTATATCAACTAGAAGCAGGAGAATACCAATTATTAGAAGGTGAACCGGTATGGTTAGCCCAAATTAATTTAGGGATAGGGAGAGAACAAGGAACATATCAAGGAGCTACTAGAGAATGGTTATATTGGTATGATGAGCAGGGCAAGCGATATTTAACTCCAGAGGAAATGATTTCCGCTACGCAGCAACAGTTGCAAAGTACAGAGAACCGAGTCTTTGTTGCTGAAGAACAACTTGAACAGGAACGTCAACGAGTTCAACGTTTAGAAGAATTACTGCGAGAAGCAGGAATTGATCCTGATGAAAATTAGGATAATACTAATCGGGTAGAGAATTTACCACAAAGGCACATTCTCCGAAGGAGTTCCCGAAGGGTAGAGCACAAAGAAAGAATGCTTGCACTATATCGCCGGGTGTCTGAGTGAACTCGGAACCCACTTCCAGCATAAGTCAAACTATTCAACCAAGTAAATCAAAGGTAAAGTAGAATGAACTGTGTTAAATAAACGTTTATCGCCCGTGTAAAGGATCGCGTTAAATTGTTGAGCTAATGCCAAATAATGAGCATCATAGGCAGCAGAAAGATTAAATCGCTGCGCAATTTCAAAGGCTTGTTGATGAAGTTGGCGATCACTGTAAAAGTGAATGGGTAAATTTAAGGCATTGTTGAGACATTGTTGAGCTTCTGTATCCAGTAGTTGCCCTGCTCTTTTCAGGCGATGAAATACGTTGGTTACCTCGTAACACAACAGGGTAGGAGCAATAATCTGGGTTTGGTTGTGTTCCCATTGATCCCATAAGGTGAGATAGGGAGATGCTTCTGAAGGACTATTAACTAATTTAACTACGAAATTCGCATCAACACAGCTTACTGTTTCAGCCATTATTTTTCCTCACTGGGAAATAAACCTACCATTAATTGCTGATCCCGCTCTTCTCGCATTTGATAAATGATATTGTCAATATCTGTTTCCAGGAGTTGACTGCGACGCCGCTGCTGAATCCCTTGTGTACTAGCCAGTATTTGTAATCGTAAGCTTTGCCAACTAGATTTTTCTGTTAATTTTTCGTTTAATAGCTCTCGTTCTTCAGGAGAAAGAGCTTGGATAGCACTGACCAAAGATTCAACAAGTTGAATATTCATGAATTTATCTTCAATGTACTGAACAGAGGATGCGATCGCTTCTACTCGAATGTGAAGAAAATTTACCACAAAGGCACATTCTCCGAAGGAGTTCCCGAAGGGTAGAGCACAAAGGAAGGTTGCGATCGCATTAAATGCTCATGTTTGTGGATGTTGGACTTGAAGATACAGCCAATGATCGTGAAGTATGGCGATTCGCTCAAGTCAATGAGATAATTTTATTAACCTCTAACCGCAACATGGATGGTGAGGATTCTATTGTTAACTTTCCTAAATAGGATGATTACATAACTCCAGATGAGGAGCTAGTAGCCCAAAATAAGCGTAAGCCGTTGCATTACCTGGACTAAACCACCAAGACACAAGGAATTCTCTCAATGCTTCATCAGCATCACTATCTAAATCTAAATTAAGTTTTTTTTCTGCTTTGCGGGTAGTATGGATGGCTCTAATCTGACACATAATCACCTGAGCAACTAAAGCACTTGGCATAGGCAAAAGAATATAGAAAATTAAGAGTAACTCTGGAACTTTAGCTTTCATTAATTTAGCTATCTAAGTCTTAATAG
>JAAHHL010000074.1 GCA_010672185.1 Caldora sp. SIO3E6
CCGTGCGGGAGTTCAGACGTGGGCTCTGCCGATCTGATAGCCTCAGTGGTGGCAATATTGGCATTGGTTTTGCGATCGCGATTGATCGAGTACTCCCTTTCCTTGCAGATGTACAAGCTAGACGTGCTCCCCGAACAGCAGTGCGACGGGCAGCATCCTCTGGTAAATTACGACCCCAACCATTAGTACTGAATGGTTCATTGCTCACCGGTAGACTAGATCAGAGTAGCAATGTTTTGCCCTTTGATAATAGCTTTTTTGACCTCTATATTTTTGAAGGTAGAGCGGGTCAGCGAGTCCAAATTGAGATGATTAGTGAGCAAATTAACCCTTACTTAATTTTGCTCAATTCCCAAGGCCAAGAAATTGCTCAGGATAATGATAGTGGCGGTGCCGCGAACTCCCGAATTGTTGTTACTCTGCCAGTTGATGGTGTCTACTTGTTGATGGCCAATGCTTATGAAGCAGGGCAAGCTGGCTCTTACCGTTTGCGTGCTGAAGTCACTGCCGCCAGTGTAGGCAATTCAAGCAACGGGAATAACTTTATTTTGCAGCAAGTAGGTATTTTGAGTTCTAGGGATGCTGCGTTGCCTACTGATGGCAGCTTATTTAAAGCCTACAGCTTTGAAGGTCGTGCTGGTCAGTCAGTGATCATTGATTTGGCAAGTCCTGATTTTGATCCTTTTTTGGCAGTACTTGACCCGGATGGTCGAATAATTGCTCAAAATGATGATATCAGTCAAACCGATAATAATTCCCAACTTACTCTTACCCTGGCTCGTACCGGCGTTTATCAAGTAATTGTTAATGCTTTTGACAGTGATGGTCGGGGTCGTTATATTTTAACAATTCGTTGATAATTGATAATTGATAATTGATAATTGATAATTGATAATTGATAATTGATAATTGATAATTGATAATTGATAATTGATTAATATTGGTCTTGTGACCTCTGATACTCTTCTAGACTGACGCCTCGGTTTTGACAGACGTAAATCAATCTATCAATAAAGCAATTTTGCCCGTCGTTGAACCAGTTTCTATGGCTTCGTGAGCCACAGCTGCATCTTGGAGGGGGAAAGTTTGGCTCAAGTGAATTTTCAGCTTGCCTTGATCAATCCAACTAGCACATTGCTTGAGAATCGAACCTTGGTGCTGTTGGGCAGCAACCAGTCCTTGTAACATGGGGGTGAGCATTAGTTCTAGGCTAATGCGCAAATTCCGTTGACGGGCAATCTTTAAATTACCCTGAGCAGAGTCTGGTTCCAAAATAGTCACTATATCCCCATATACCCGTACTGCTCTACAGGTATCGTAAAAGATTTTGCCTCCTACAGTATCAAAAGCTAGATCAACCCCTTCTCCCCCACTCCAGTCAAGAGCAGCCTGCACAAAATCAGTTTGTTGGTAAAGTATGGGATATTCAGCCCCTAGGGAACGAACTAATCTAGCTTTTTCTTGGGAACTCACAGTAGTACAAATTTGAGCCCCCTTAATTTTAGCTAACTGGATAGCAACATGACCGACACCACCAGCACCAGCCTGAATCAGGACTTTTTGCCCCTCTGCTAAACCTCCTCTGTCGTAGAGAGCCTCCCAAGCAGTGATTAGTACTAGAGGAGCAGCAGCGGCTTCAGCAAAGGAGAGGGAGGTGGGTTTATGGGCAACAAATCGCTCTTCAACTACTGCCCACTGAGCATAATTACCAGTACCAGATTTACCCAATCCTCCAGCACAGAAATATACTTCATCACCAACCCGGAAGTCTTGAACACCAGTACCAACAGCTTCCACCACCCCAGCGCCATCACAACCTAAAATAGCTGGCATCTGGTCAGGATACAAAGGACCCCGACGCCGCAATTTGGTATCAATGGGGTTAACCCCAGCTGCCTGTAGACGCACTAGAATTTCTGAGTCAGTTTGAATTGTCGGTTGGGGTACTTCCTGGAGTTGCAGGACTTTAGGAGTTCCCACTTCGGTCATTAATACTGCTTTCATCGGGTCATTTGGGTAATTCAGACAACAAGCTCCCATCTGAAACTTTAGCGCAGTGAGGGGTTTGAGATAAAGTTTGACTATTCCGAATAGTTTTGAAAGAATAGATATTTTTTCCCTATTACATGCGTCTTGGCTGAACAGTAGCAGTGGTGCTCAAGGATCAACCTCGTTTATGATCGGAGCAGTTTTTTGATGCTCAGATATGTCAAAATCATTCAGCGTGCATCCCCAGTACATAGAACAAGTCCAATCTGCCTGGAGGCGAAAGGTTGATGAAGATGGGCAAAGCCTGCTCGAAGAATTAGGTTTATCTTCATCAGATCTTAATATATTTCTCCGAGGTCAACCTGTTAACAGTCTCCATTTTGTGGGAATTTGCCATATATTAGGGCTAGACTGGCGAGAAATTGCTGGTCTAGAGCTACAGTCTCAGCTGTTGTTTCCATCACTAGAGCTACCTATCGACTACACTAACTTTACTAAGGAAGTGACTACCATTAATGATGCATTAGGAACTCTAGTTGAGACTCTCTGTGAAATGCTACGTCGCCTCACCCGTAAAGCTGGAGATGTGGTAGGAGCAGATCGCACCAGTATCTTTTTACTAGATCAACAAACCAATACCCTAGGCTCGATTAATGCTGAGGATGGACACGGAGGCTCATTAGTAATTGATATTCCTTCCGACCGAGGTATTGCTAGTTTAGCTGTCGCTTCTTCAGAAGTGATTAATATTCCTTTCGATGTTTATGATGATCCACGCTCGGAAGAAGCAAAGAGAACGGATAAAAAAACAGGATATCGTACTTACACAATGCTGACATGGCCTTTGTTTAACGAGCAAAAAAATATAGTTGCTGTTGTACAGTTAATCAATAAGTTGAAACCAATTTATGAGCCAGAAGACTACCTATCTAGAAGAATAGACACTGATGGTTTTACTGAAGAAGATGAAGCCTTATTTGCTCAATTTACCCCCTCAATCCTCAAAACTTTAGAAAGATGCCAGTTTTGTTACCAGCTGACCCAAAAACTTAAAGACAATGTTTTCACTAGTGAAGAAGAGATGGCTCAACAATCTGAATTAGTAGCCGAACTCCAAATTATGGAGCAACAGCTCCATCGAAACTTGGATAGAATATGAGTTATACTAAATCCAGTTTGCAATTGTTATTTGTTGTTAGTTGTTGGTTGTTTGTGAAGAAAGACAGATGACAAATAATCTGCCAAGCTTGAGGAAGATGGTTAGCAAAGTTTAAACGCTAGCGCTACTCTTTGTGAGAGTGCAGCGGGACGAAGTCCGGCCAATGGGCCTACTATCACGGCATGTGATAATATGATGCATAGACTGAGTATTTATGCATCATACCATTGGACTATTGCTTTAGGTAGGGATATAACCCCCTTGCATTTAGCTGTGGGGATCACTTACCATAATCGTCATATATGATCTTTGTAAGTTATCTAATGTTTAGACATGCCCAGCCCATTGAGGGTGCATCCAAAGTACATCGAAGAGGTAAACTTAGCTTGGAAGCGTAAAAGTGATGGACGAGAGCAAGATCTAGCTCGAGAATTAGGGCTATCTTTGTACTTAGTTATCTCTAATCTCTTCCTCAAAGGCGAACCCGTTAACGAACTTAACTTCTTGCGGATTTGCCAGACTTTGGAGCTCAACTGGCGAGAAATCGCTGGCTTAGATATAAAGGAGAGGGAACTTATTCCCCCATCTCCCAAAGGAAATCCTGAGGGTAATGCCATAGCCAAACCTACGTTTGGTCTAGAAGCTACTGCTCTTGATGAGGCAATAAATCATTTGGTTAGTACTTTGTGTGAGATGTTACGTCACCTCACTCGCAAAGCAGGAGCCTTGTTAAGTGCAGATCGCACCAGTATTTTTTTAATTGACCCCCAGAGAAAAGAGCTAGGTTCACTGATTGCTGAGGATGGCAAGGGTGGCTCCCTGATGATTGATGTTCCTTTAGGCAAAGGGATTGCTGGGAGAGTTGCAACTTCTGCCACAATTATCAATATTCCTTTTGATCTCTACATGGATCAGCGCTCCGAACAAGCAAGAATTACCGATCAAAAGACTGGATACCGTACTTATTCCATGCTAGCTTGGCCTCTATTAAATGGGCAAAAAGAATTAATTGCTGTTGTGCAATTAATCAATAAATTGAAGCACAATCATAACCCTCAAGACAATTTAATTGGAAGAATTGATACTCAAGGGTTTACTAAAGAGGATGAGACTCTATTCGCCAAGTTTTCCCCTTCGATTTTACAAACTCTAGAAAGATGTCAATTTTGTTACCAACTTACCCAAAAACTGAAAAATAATGAATCAATCGACCCATTTGGTTCTGTTTCCCAGAAGGCTCAATTAGTTGCCAAGCTTAAGCGAGAAGAGCAACAATTGCGAGAGAGCCTTAATCGGATTATAAGTTGAGAATTGTTGTTTGTTGTTTGTTGTTGGTTGTTTGTTGTTTGTCGTTTGTTGTTTGTTGTTTGTCATTTGGGAATAAAGAATTGCTCCATTGTCTCCCTTGTCTTCCCCATCTCCCCGGGTGAACGAAATTTTGGGTGGGATTTCTTGAGCGTTGTATCCAAAATTATCAGCTCCCCAGCTCCTCCGCTCCTCCGCTCCTCCGCTCCTCCGCTCCTCCGCTCCTCCGCTCCTCCGCTCCTCCGCTCCCCATCTCCCCACACTTCCCCTACTCAATACTGGCCTCTGGCAGTAAAATCTGTAACCAGGCACCACCAGTTTCTGGGTGATTTCTGCTCTGAATAGTGCCGCCATGAGCTTGAATAATTTGTTGTACAATCGACAGACCTAATCCACTACCCTGGCTTCTACCTACAGCTTCACCCTCAGAAACATTTTGTCTGCGCCGTGAGGCATCTCCCCGGTAGAATCGCTCAAAAACATGAGGTAAGTCAGCTTCTGAGAAACCGGTTCCGGAATCAATCACATCTATTTGCAGAATTGATTGAGTACCAGTCTCATCACCAACCTTATCTGCTGCTTCAATACGAGTTACCTCTACCCGAATAGCTGCTTGCGGAGGGCTGCGTTTAATGCTGTTATCTAGTAAATTCAGAAAAACTTGGGTTAAGCGAGATTGATCTGCTCTGAGGTAGATAGGCTCAGGCTCGGAATAGGCCAAACTGAGCTGATGAGGTTTTACCAGCAGCTCTAAGCTTTGCCAAACTGACTCAACTAAAGGTCGTAGTTCCAGATGTTGATAAGTGAGACTAGTACTAGGATCTTTCTCCATCTGGGTAAGTTCCAGCCAGTCTTGCACAAGATTAATTAACCGCTCATTTTCTCGCAACATTTTTTCCACCCATCGCGTAGCTGGAGGCTCTAGACGCTGTTGTAAGGCTTCTGCCACTAGATGAATGGAAGTCAAAGGGGTTCTGAGCTCATGAGCTAAGTCAGAAACCCATTGTTTGCGAGATTGAGTGATATCCACCAAAGATTGTCGATTTTCGACAAATACACCGACTTGTTGTTCTGGGAGAGGCCAACTGTAAGCTCGCAGAGTTAGGGAGCGTAACTTACTCATGGCAACTCCATCATTACAACTCGGATGAAAAACCCATTCTTCTTCCCTTGGTTGCTGTTGGTTACGGGTAGTTTCAATCAGTTGATCTAGTTCGTAGGAGCGTACCAATTCCAATAACAAGCGAAGTTTTCCTGCTTGCCAGCGATCGATCTGTAACAGTTGTCGCGCTTGCTCATTGCACCAGAGTAACTGATTCTCTTCATCAACCTGTAAATAACCCAAAGGTGCTACTTCAAGCAGTTGCTGCCAAATTTGTAGCTCCTTTTGGAGTTGTTCTTGATGCTGATTAGCTAGAACAACCCCCCGTCTTAAACGCGAAATAATACTCAAGGAGATATTAGAGCTATCTTTGTGTAAACTTCCTAATATCTTCTCCAGCTGCTGCTGAAGTCGGCGCTGTTGCCAGAAATAAAATCCAAGCCCTAGGGCAAGACCTAGTAAAAATGCCAAGATGGTGGTCATTAGGCAGTGATTATTAGCATTATAAGAAACATCGTAAATCTAAAATCTAAGATCTACTTAATCACTGACTAGTGAGAATCTCACCCAAATCGGTAGCCAAAGCCGCGAACAGTAATCAAATAGTCTGGATGACTAGGGTCTTGCTCTAATTTTTCTCGCAGCCAGCGTATATGAACATCTACTGTTTTTGTATCCCCCAGAAAATCTGGACCCCAGACATGTTCAATTAACTGCTCACGAGACCACACTCGACGGGGATAACTCAAAAATAATTCCAAAAGCTTGAATTCCTTGGGAGATAGATTAACCTCCTCTCCTCTAACTGTAACACGACATTCTTGAGGATTGAGCATGATTTCTCGCCATTGCAGTACTGGCACTTGAGGCAAACAGTTGAGACGTTGGCGACGCAGTAAAGCTCGACAACGGGCAACTAACTCCCGCATACTAAAGGGTTTGGTCAAATAATCATCAGCACCTACTTCTAGTCCTAAAACTCGGTCTGTTTCACTCGCTTTGGCACTGAGAATCAAAATTGGAACAGGATTTTCCTGGTAACGTAGCAAACGACACAAATCTAACCCATTAATATGGGGAATCATAATATCAAGGATCAGCAGGTCAAAAGGACAAACTGAGTCAGTAGGCTCATTGAGTTGAAGACGTTCTATAGCTGTACGCCCATCTATAGCGGTCTCCACCTTGTAACCTTCTTCTTCTAGAGCTAAGACCAGCATTTCTCGAATTAAATCTTCATCTTCAATTACCAGAATGCGCATTGAGGTTGCCAATTCTGGACTGGAAGGACTCTGCGGTATATCGAGAGACAGCATAAAAGAAAGCGAAGTTAGATGTTTGTAGTTGGAATCAAAGTAGAATTTTGTTGGCGAATATGGAAAAACTCCAGATTGGGGATTGGGGGATAGGTAAAAGTATTACCCCGTCACGACTAGTACATCTGTTGCAACAAATAAATCACGCAATGTTAAGTTACTCCTTTGTCTCTCCTCCCTGATAACGCACCCACTAGTGGAAAGCTTTGACTTAAGAGGCACTAGTCATCAATCAACAAAATTTCGTCTTATCCAGTAATCTGCCAATATTAGTCAGCTGACACTCCTCGTCCTTGCCTGAGAGAGGATTCTTGCTTCATCGGGAGCTTTTACAACTTCGGTGGTTGTCGCCTAGCCCTCCACAAGCTTACACTGGCTGCCCGACAGTGTTGTAAGCACCAAAATTTTTCTCTGTGTATAGAGAATAATGCTATAAGACCTATAATTCTTAGCATACAAAATACTAGCACCATTTTGTCCTGCTCTTTCAGAGCAAATCCGATTCTTTCGTTACAAGCTGGGGGAGCGGAGGGAGACAAGGGAGACAAGGGAGATGGGGAGGTGGGGAGCGGAGGAGCGGAGGAGCGGAGGAGCGGAGGAGCGGAGGAAGAAGAGAGAACTGATAATTTTTGGATACAACGCTCAATAAATCCCACCCAAAATTTCGTTCACCCAGGTGGGGAGACAAAGGAAAAATTCTCCATTCCCCATTCCCCATTCCCCATTCCCAAACAACAAATAACCAATGACTATTGGTGACGCCATCATCTCAATTTTCCTGATTGTCATGTGCTTGAGCATGGCAATAGCTTCTGGTATCACCCCTGAGTTGCTCAGTAAATTTCGACTTTTATGTGATTTTACTGTATGCGTATTCCTTGCTGGAGCAATTAATTTGTTGTGCGGAGGTGCTTTTAATTTTCTAGGTATTACTCCCAGAACTACCCAAGGACTATTCGGTATCTTATTTTCCCCTTTTTTACATGGAAATTGGCCACATTTATTAGTTAACCTCATTTTTCTGTTTCCTTTAGGTTGGCTGATAATCTTAGGAGGCACAGAACAGTTTTTAATTGTCACAATTTTTACTGCCTTGTTTGGAGGTTTGGGTGTCTGGTTGTTGGGAAAAAACAGAACAATAGGAATTTCTGGTGTAGTGTTTGGCTATTTGGGTTTCTTATTAACACGGGGCTATTTTGCAAGAGACTCAATTTATTTTGGCATCTCAGCAATAGTTGGTGGACTCTACGGTAGATATATTCAGGGTATTTTACCTCGGTCAGCAAGAATATCTTGGGAAGGACATTTGTTGGGATTGATTGGTGGTGTGCTAGCGGCACGCTATCTAGTTGAACTCAAGGAGATGGTGACAGTAATTGAACAGTTCTTGAGATTACTAAGCTAAGACGCATTTAAATTGATTGATCCTAATCTCCGCGTCTCCGTGTCAATACCAATTCACAATTTAAATTCTCTGCCTTCAACCATTCTGCACCATCCAAATCAAAAATCCTAAAATTTGCTCAACTGGTGGCAAAGGATAATCGTTCAAGTCAATCATGACACATTGCCCTTCTAGTTGGAGAAATCGCCAAACTGTACCACTCGTAACTGTTCCATAAATCCTTGGGACAGGTTGCTGTTTATGTTGATTAAACCGTTGAGCTGCCACCATTTCTGCTAAACATTGCCCAAGAGCTGGTTTGAGGTCTTCTTTTTTCGCTTCTACCAACACAATGGCAGGAGCTCTAATAAATAATTGTTCCGGGGAGCGACTAATCAGAAAATCAACATAACCGGTAAGCTCAGCTTCTGGTTGCACATTGAATTCTTCCCCTGAGAAAACGCTAACTTGTCCCTGGAGTTGGCGCTTTACTTCTAGCAAAACCGGATTAATAATACCTTCAGAACGTGCTTTTTCGCTACCGACTGCGATCGCCCAAGGAAGAGTTTCTTTAAGGGTATCTTGAAGTAAAGGAGTTGGAGTTACTGGGAGGATTTCTGGTAGAAATCGCTCACCTTCAACCAGGGTAAGTTGAAAATCATCTATAGCTCTACTCAGGGTAAACTTACTGTAAGGCATAAGACTATATCGGGTATGCTGAATAAGTCAACTAGCTCACTTGGAGAAGTAATAAGTAATAAGCATTAGAAGGCAGGAGGCAGGAGGCAGGAGGCAGGAGGCAGGAGGAATAAGAGTTTCCCTTGCCGAAAAAGAAGCCCGAAACTATTCATATCAAAGGATTCAGCCATCCATTTTCATTTCTAGTTTCTCGAGAGTAATAAGTAATAATTCAAGAGTTCATTATGGATTACTTGGTGAAAGTATATATAATGTGATGTCTCAAATGAGAAGATTAGCTACAATTACCCTGCTCCTGCTGAGTCTAGCTTTGGTTGTTTTCTTAGGAATTTACAAGCCCTTTACTGAAGTCAAAAGAACCGAAATCCTTTGGGATAACTGGGGAGTACCCCATGTCTATGGTAAAGATGCGAAGGGTTTATTTCAAGCTTTCGGTTGGGCACAGATGCAAAGTCATGGCAACCTGATTCTACGACTTTATGGACAGGCACGAGGAAGAGCAGCGGAGTATTTGGGAGAAGAATACCTCGAATCTGACCAGTATGTTAGAACTATGGGTATCCCAACTCGTGCTAAGAAATGGTACGAGGCTCAAAGTCCTAACATGCGGGAATATTTAGATGCTTTTGCTGCGGGGATTAATGCTTATGCTCAAGATCATCCTGAGCAAATTGATGAGCAAGTGAAGCTGGTGCTGCCGGTTGATGGGATAGATATCCTAGGTCATGTACAGCGGGTAATTCATTTTCATTTTGTTGTTAGTCCTCGTAAGCTAGCATCCCTAGTACAAGAAGGCAGGAGGCAGAACCCACCCCTAACCCCTCCCTGGAGGGGAATAGGAGGCAGAAGGGAAGAAAGTTTGTACAGTAAGCGTTCTAACCTTCTTTCACTGGTGAGCTATTTTCGCAGTGCTGCACTAGTTGGTTCCAATGGTTGGGCGATCGCACCTGACCATTCAGCCAGTGGCCATGCTATGCTGCTGGCTAATCCTCATTTACCCTGGTCAGATTTATATCTGTTATACGAAGCTCAGTTAACTGCACCGGAAATTGCTGCTTACGGTGCTGCTTTTGTGGGAATGCCTCTATTAGCAATCGCATTTAACGAGCATTTGGGTTGGACAACAACAGTTAATACTTTTGATGGTGCAGATTTATACGAATTAACCTTAGCTGATGGCGGTTACCGTTGGGATGGTGCGACACGTCCTTTTGAGACTCAAACTCAAACACTGAAAGTGAAGCAAAAAGACGGTACTCTCCGGGAAGAACAACTGGTGGTTCGCCGCTCCATTCACGGGCCAATTATTGCGGAAAAAGAAGGTAAAGCTACAGCACTACGGGTGGTTGGCTTAGAGGAACCGCAACTGATGAAACAACTGTGGGAAATGGCACTATCAACCAACCTCCAAGAGTTTGAGGCGGCTCTCCAACCCTTACAGCTACCCATGTTTAATTTTCTCTATGCTGATCAACAAGGGCAGATTCTCTATCTATTTAACGCTCAGATACCAGTGCGATCGCAAGGAGATTGGGATTATTGGCAAGGAGTTATCCCAGGGGAGCAATCTGATACATTGTGGACTCAATACCATTCCTACCAAGACTTACCTCACCTCCTCAATCCCAGCAGTGGTTGGCTACAAAATACTAATGATCCTCCCTGGACAAGTACCTTCCCTCCAGTGTTAAATCCTCAGGATTACCCTCCCTATTTTGCCCCATCTTCCTTAGGCAAGGGAGGAAGAATTTTCCGAACCCAGTGTTCAATCGAGATGCTGTTGGAGAAGGAGCAGATAAGCTGGGAAACAATGATTGCCGATAAGTTCTCCTCCCGCATGAAGCTAGCGGATCGCATTTTGGATGACTTGATTCCAGCAGCAAGGCAACTAGGAAATGAATTAGGGCGTCAAGCGGCTGATATTCTAGAAGTTTGGGATCGTCAAGCAAATGCTGATAGCCGAGGTGCAGTACTTTTTAGTTTATGGGCACAACAAATGCTAGCTTCTCAGTTATTTGCCATTCCTTGGAGCAAAGATTCTCCCCTGAGTACCCCTGATGGTTTGGCAAACCCTACTCGTGCAGTGGAGGTATTAGAAGAAGTCGCTTTGCAGCTCAAATCAATCGTTGGAGCACTAGATATACCTTGGGGTGAGGTAGTGCGGTTGCGCTATGGTGAAGTTGATTTACCGGCAAGTGGCGCTCCTGGCACTTTGGGAAGTTTTCAGGTAATTGATATCGCACCAGTAGAAGCGATAGGAGTGTCCGATAAGTTTCAGGCATTTTTCGGTGATACCTACATCGCTGCAATTGAGTTTTCTCAGCCAGTAAGAGCCAAAGTGCTGATGACTTACGGGAATGCAACTCAACCTGGTTCATCCCACATTGGCGATCAGTTATCATTGTATTCTCAGGGAGAGTTACGACCAGTATGGCGAAGTCGCAAAGCAATTAAAGCCCATTTAGAATCACATCAAGTTTTTTAGTTTTAGGTGGTAGGTGGTAGGTTTTAGGTGTTAGGTTGTAGGTAGAATTAGAATTTTCCAATATATATACAAACTTTTTGATCATCTAGATACAATTGAGTAAAACCTATGAAAAAATCATCTTTGCATCATCTTGTACGCCGAGGAAGAGTTTTTCCAGAAAAACAACTTTCTCCTGAAGAGAAAGCCAGCATTGAAGCTGAAGACGCAGTTTTTTATCAGCGTTGCCGAGAAGTCTTCGAGCGAGTACAGCCAGAATTGATGCTAGAGCATTATGATTGGTTTATTATTATTGAACCAGATAGCGGTGAATATTTTATCAATGAAGACAAAAATGTAGCACTTTCCCAATCACGTTCTCAACATCCAGGTAAAAAATGTATTATTATGCGTATTAATGAAACGGGAACTTGTGGCAGAATATGATTAAAGGTGAATTTAATAAAAGTCTGATAGCCCAATTTTAGCAATAAATTAAGACCATGTTAAGGATATTTCAGAGCTAAACCAAGAGCACAATGAACAAGTTCATTTCTCAAGCCTTGGGCTATTTACTTCACCTACTTTTTAAGCGGACTATTCTGATATTGACGATTTTTTTCTGCATGGGAGTAGGAATAGCTGTAGTCAATATGTCTCGTGTATCCTCTAACCTGATCAAATCCCAAGCTATCCAACATGCCGCCTTTTATTCCCAAGCGATCCGAGAAGCACGCACCCTTTATAGCTCAGAAGTCGTCAATCGTGTAGAACCATTCCACCGAATTACTGTCACTTCAAACTACAAAGCGCAAGCAGGAGCAATCCCTTTACCCGCTACTTACTTGATAGAACTCAGTCAGCGCATCAGTGAGCAAAATGAAGGGATGTTAGTCCGACTTTATAGTGACTATCCTTTTCGACCAAGATTACAGCAAGGAGAAGGTGGCCCCCAAGACGATTTTGAACTCGAAGCACTCCGTCAGTTGAGACAAAATCCTGAACAGCCATTCTTTCGCCTAGAGCAATTTCGAGGTAATCAAGTCCTGCGATATGCTACAGCAGATATCATGAAGCCCAGTTGTGTTGCTTGCCATAATACCCATCCTGAGAGTACCAAAACCGACTGGCAAGTTGGGGATGTTAGAGGAGTATTAGAACTCATTGAGCCCCTAGATGCTTTGATGAATCAAATCATTGTAGGTTTGAGGGGTACATCCATCATGTTAGGAGGAATATCCTTTTTAGGAGTTGCCGGGATAACCTTAGTGCTGGGTAGATTACGCCAAACTGCCCAAGAATTGGAACTTCGGGTGAGAGAGCGCACAGCAGATTTAGCTCAAGCTAATACAGAATTAGGTAAAACTAATGCCCTGATTCGCCAAGTCTTTGGACGTTATTTGACGGATGAAGTAGTAGCCAAGTTGTTGGAAGACCCCGAAAGATTAAAACTTGGTGGGGAAAGACGCAAAATTACGCTCCTGACTTCGGATTTAAGAGGATTTACGGCCACCTCAGAAAGATTATCTCCAGAAGAGGTGGTGCAAATCCTGAACCTCTATCTGAAACAAATGGCAGATATCATTACTAAGCACGAAGGCACGATTGATGAGTTCCTCGGAGATGGCATTTTGGTTCTTTTTGGTGCTCCTACTATCAAAACAGATGATGCTGTGCGAGCAGTTGCTTGTGCCGTAGAAATGCAATTAGCAATGGATGCTGTCAATGCCCAAATACAGGAATTGGGCTATCCACCACTAGAAATGGGCATTGGCATTAACACAGGAGAAGTTGTAGTAGGCAATATTGGCTCAGAAAAACGCACTAAGTATGGTGTTGTTGGCAGCCAAGTCAACTTGACTTACCGCATCGAATCCTATACCCTCGGTGGTCAAATTTTGATTGCCGAATCAACTCTACAAGAAGCAGGGGTAATGGTGAAAGTCAGTGGCCAAAAGGAGGTCAAACCCAAAGGTGTCAAGCAGCCGATTCCGATCTATGAAATTGGTGGTGTTGGTGGCAAATACAATTTATTTCTGATGACAAGAGAGGAAGAATTTTTCACTTTACCAGAAGCTATTCCTCTACAATACACAGTTTTAGAAGGTAAAGATATTGGGGAGCGAGTTTTTGCTGGTAGTTTAGTTACACTTTCAGAAAAATGTGCCGAAATTCAGTGTAAACAAGATGAACAATATATAATACCATCTCAACTAAGCAATATTAAACTCAATTTATTAACTAAATATTACGGAATGATCAAAGTCAGTGAAGATATTTATGCTAAGGTTTTAGAAATCAACCCAGATAAAGGAAGTTTTGACATCTGTTTCACCTTTAAACCACCCACTGTACAGCATAGACTTGATACTCTTTATCAAAGATTGAAAAATTGATAATTGTTATTTGTTGTTTGTTGTTTGTCATTTGTTATTTGGGAATTTCTTCCTTATCCTCCTTGTCTCCCTTGTCCTCCTTGTCTCTCTTTTCCCCGCGTCTCCCCGTCCTGTCTACCAGTCTCCCTAAATCTTTGCTCTAATAGTCTAGAGTGTCTACTTGATCTAAAAAAGGGGAGCCTTGGATAATTATCAACCAGTAGCGATCGCAGAATCTCAACAGAGAGCAATTGCCTATTTGAGAACGCCAGCAGCGATTCGGAAGCAATGCGATCGCCTTTTTAGCTTAACCTGTGCTGACCAGTTACCTCACTTTCGCTGCAATTTAACTAAGTTAGACCAGGTAGCTAACTATGTCATCCAGGTGATGAGGGATGAGTATCCCGACTTGAATATCCCCTTTCACAGCCGGTGGCGACATTTTGAAGTGGGTAATGGGTCGCGCCTTGGGGAACTAGAGGAAAAATTGGCAGGACTTACTCCTAGGGAAAAAGCTCGAACTAAGTATGATCTAGCAATAGTTAGTGTGTTACTCGATGCTGGTGCTGGCGCTGCATGGGAGTATCACGAACAGGAAACAGGACAAGTATTTAGTCGTTCTGAAGGCTTAGCAGTAGCCAGTTTCCGCATGTTTTGCCAGGGAGCTTTTTCCAGTGACTCGGAACAACCTCTGCAAGCTAATGCTCAAGGATTGCAAAACTTAACTGTAGATAAGCTAGCTGAGGGATTTCAGGTGAGTCAACGCAATCCACTAGTGGGACTTAATGGTCGTTTGCAGTTACTA
>JAAHHL010000740.1 GCA_010672185.1 Caldora sp. SIO3E6
ATCATCTTCAATGGCACAAACGTCCCGATTGGTTTGGAGTCGTGGGAACCTCTAGATTATATGATGGTCATGACACCCGTGATAGCTATGTAACTTGGATTGAACCAGTCAATCCAGTAATCGTGGTGGAGTTATTATCTCAGAGTACAAAAAAGCAGGATCTTGGGGAAATAGAAACAGAAGGCAAGGAAATAGGGCTCTCCCGTACTTATGGTGAAAATTCCGGTATTTCTGATAGCTTCCTCGAAAATATATTTCTGTCATCCTTTCTCTGTAAGGAATACAGAAATGATAACCTCAGCTTATCACCCTAACTACTGGAGAGCCTAAAGGATTTGGAAAAGTATTTATTTTTTTTATATTGTTGCTGATAAGTTGATGTTGGTATTCTATGAACCTATAGAAGCCTATGTTTGAATTCCTAATCTTGCTCGACTTTGTAAACAATGCGATCGCGCAGAAAGCCCAAGGAATGGTCGAATTAGGGTATAATTCTATACCAAAATAGACATTTCGTTAACTAGGGGCATCGGCTATGCACAAAGGAAACTGGTGGATCTTATCTAATTTCACTTCTCTCTTATTTATTGTTCTTATTGGTTTAATGTGGAGTTACTCGAGCAAGAGACAAGAAGCAAATGTAGACCAATTAACAAATCAGTCGGATGTAGAGCAATATTTAGCGAACAAATTTCCTAATCTAACTCAAAAGCGCACTCCAACTGGACTTTATATTCAATCTATCAAATTTAATAGTTCATCAGAGGTTAATGTTACAGGTTATCTTTGGCAACTTTATGAACAAGAAAAATATCTTAATATACCTGGGGATGAAATTCCCGTGGGCTTTATTTTCCCTGAAGCAATAGACAGTGCGAATAGTATGGAAATAAAATTTGCTTATCGAGATCCAATAGGGAATGGCAATGAGGTAATTGTTTGGTATTTTGAAACAGTTTTAAAACAGTCTTTTAATTATACCAAATATCCCTTTGATTACAAGACAGTCTGGATACGCATTTGGAGTCCAGATTTTCAGAGGAAATCAATTTTAGTACCGATGCTGGAATCCTACAAATCTACGACACCAAAAGATTCTTTTGGCTTTGAACCGAGCATTGTCTTAGATAATTGGACAATAACAGATACTTTTTTTAATTATCGAAGCTTTAACTATGATACTCAATTCGGCATTTGGGATGATAATAAAGAAGTTACTCCTGAACTTTATTTTAATTTAGTAATAAAACGTGGTTTCATCAATTCTTTTGTTGTTTTCATACTGCCATTAATTATTATTGCTTGCCTCACTTTTGGTACTTTGTTGATGATCACCAAAGATGAAAAACAAGCCTCGACTTATGGTATGAACACCAGTGGGGTAATTGGAGTTTGTTCAGGGTTGTTTTTTGTGATTTTACTGTCTCAAGTGCAAATCCGAGAACAGTTTGCTGGTTCCCCCGTCGTATATGTTGAGTTTTTCTATCCTTTAATGTATGTCACTTTGTTAGGGGTTTCGGTTAATTCCTTTCTCTTTTTTCACTCCAATAAAGAGAATAACCTTGTGCTTAAATGGATTCATTACGAAGATAACCTAGTTCCAAAATTGCTTTACTGGCCTTTATTATTAGGTAGTGCGACCATAATCACCGCAGCAATCCTCTTACCTGAGCAGCAAAGAAACACCTTTCAGACCAGCCAGGAGCAATCATTTTTGCCCGATAAAAAATATGCTGATGAGACTATTTTATTACCAGGTTATTTTGATTTAGCAAGCCTTAAGCAACCACCAAAACAAGCAGCTCAAACGTTGCTGCCTATATCTTCCTTTATAAGGAGATAGTTCAACCTCCGTGGGGGTGATACAGCACTTCCCGCTGTAATACGGTTGTCTAGCATGGCTTCCAAACTTATTCAGCAAGCCCTACTTACTATCAAAGCTAACGCTCAGTAGATGAACAGCTCTAGGAGTATGATGGAGCTGTGCAATCTGTCGATTTTATGGGTTGCTGATTATCGCTCAGTCCAATTCCCAATTCCCAATTCCCAATTCCCAATTCCCAATGACTTCTTCAACTTCCCTCAAATCTCAGTCTGATACTCCCCTGCCACCTCGGCAACACTTGCCGACAATGTACGATTTACCTAGTGAAGACCCGAAGGAGCCTGGTTTGCCTGACGAATTTCATGCCTTACAAGCTTGGCTCTTATGCCTAACTTTTTTTCCCCTTACTTTTCCACCAGAACAAGTATTTAGTGCCTGTGACTTAAATATTTACTATGACCTAAATCATCTTCAATGGCACAAACGTCCCGATTGGTTTGGAGTCGTGGGAACCTCTAGATTATATGATGGTCATGACACCCGTGATAGCTATGTAACTTGGATTGAACCAGTCAATCCAGTAATCGTGGTTGAGTTATTATCTCAGAGTACAAAAAAGCAAGACCTTGGAGAAATAGAAACAGAAGGCAAGGAAATAGAAGCAGGTCCGGACAAACCTCCTAGCAAATGGGAAGTATATGAGAGTATTCTGAAGATTCCCTACTATGTAGTATTTAATCGCCGTAATAACGAAATCCGCATTTTTCACCTAGTAAATGGACTCTATCAAGAAGTCGAGCTAACTGAAGGACGATTATATCTGCCAGAATTGGGCATAAGTTTGGGTTTGTGGCAGGGTTCATTTCGCTCCATCAACCGACTGTGGTTGCGGTGGTTTACCCGCGATGGGGAGTTAATCCTTTCCTCAGAGGAACAAGCACTTCAAGAAGTTGCTGAGGCTCAACAAGAAACCACTGAAGCTCAACAAGAAGCTGCTGAGGCTAAACAAAAGACCGCTGAAGCTCAACAAGAAGCTGCTGAGGCTCAACAAGAGACTGCTGAAGCTCAACAAGAAGCTGCTGAGGCTCAACAAGAGACTGCTGAAGCTCAACAAAGAGTAGCTCAATTAAGGGAGCAATTGCGTCAATTGGGAATAGACCCTGATGAAATAGATAAATAGGGCTTGCTGAATAAGTCATTAGCTATCAGTTTTTAGCTTTCAGCTGTCAGCTTTCAGCTTTCAGCTTTAAGATTACCCAGGAATTTTCCACAACAATGCAAGCTTTTTGAGCCCATTTAATACATTTCCTTGCACAAAACTTGGCTTCTCAATCTCTGAAAGCCTTGTCTTGCATGGCTTATATCAAGTTCGGATAATCACTGATAATTCCCTTCTCCCTAAAAAACCTATATATGGAAATACTCCAAGGGTTAAGGAAAATTGTATTCTTCTTCCTCCGCTCCTCTGCTCCTCCGCTCCTCCGCTCCCTTGACAACGACATCTTTACCTTAACTTGTCACCAATGCCCATTCCCCATTCCCCATTCCCCATTCCCCATTCCCCATTCCCTATTCCCAACAGCGAATGTACCTCACAAGTATAAGAAACGCTATAAAATGCGATCGCTACTTCGGTTTTGCTGACTTATTCAACCCCTGGAGAAATAAGTTTCTCGCCTCAAACACATCTGATATCTGAACACACTGCTCCAACAATGCCAAATTCAACTGCGGCAATACCTCACTTTTCGTTACTTGCTCATATCGAATTTGTCTTGCTTCCTCTGCATCTCGCAGTACATGAACCGAAATGTGGTTATCTTGCCAAAACCAAACCTCACGCACCTTAAATCGCTTATACTTCTCTAGCTTCTGAATGCCACCACTGGTTAAAGTGACTTCAATTCCTAGATCCGGGTACTCCTTATCTTCCCCAAGACAATAAGACTCATCTGGATCAAATGATGCTCCTCGTTCTTCTGCCTCACAAGTAGCATTACCTGCTGGGAAAAACTTGATACCCTTTTCAAAGAAATAGGCTTCTAGCAAAATCGCGATAAACTTTTTAATTCGCTCATGAACTTTACCCGTTGTCATGAGCTCGATGTACCCATCCAAATAGGAAACCCGCAATCCTGGAATTTCGTTTGCCCAGACTTGCATGGTTTTGAACTGCTGCCAGCTGTGACGCCCTGGAATAACCAATCGCTGTTCATGAGCAAGGGTTGCTTTCTCTGAAAATGATACGACCATCGGTTCAAGTCACAGATTGTAAGCTAAGGGAAATTTGCGATCGCTTGGTGTACTTTTTGAATAGAACCACAGAGTCACAGAGTTCACAGAGAATTGTATAGGCGCACACCTATCCCATTATTAAATAATAATACCACAAATGTATCTCTATCTCCCCACACTTCCCACACCCGCTTGCCCCAATTTTGCCCCTAATTCTCCTTTAATACGATTAAGAAA